>DASRER010000023.1 GCA_035651995.1 Terriglobales bacterium
TTCAGAAAATGTTGGAAATGCTCCTCAATCCGGATTATCTTCGCCATCGGGTGTAGGTCTCCTTTCCAGGAACGGCTTCGCTTGCTAGGCAAAGCCAACTTACACCCTCTCGCTTTTTACACAATCAACGTTACGTCACCTGCCCCGCTCTTCGAAGAACTCCAGCCGGTTGCCCCAGGGGTCGTTCACGAAAAAACGAACCGTATTGGGGATGGATGTGTCGTCGCTCACGGCATGATTGGCGGCCAGCAGCCGCTCGCGCAGCGCGACGAGCCCGGAGACGCGAAAAGCCGGATGCGCTTTGCGTGCCGGAGTGAAGTCGCGCTCCACGCCGACATGCAGTTGCTGCGCGCCGCACTGGAACCAGCAGCCTCCGCGAGCGCGAAGCGCCTCGGGCTTGGGCAGCTCGGCCAAGCCAAGCAGCTCGCCGAAAAACCTGCGCGCGGCCGCCTCGCAACCCGGCGGCGCCGCAATCTGGACGTGGTCAAGCGCGACGATCTTCACTCAGACCGCCTGCGCCGGTGCAGGACGCTCCTGCCGGGCCAGCCAGGCGTCGAACGCGGCCAGTGCGCGCTCGCACTGCAACCGGTGGCGCTCCTTTTTGTCGCGCACGCGGCGGCGTGTTCCCTCGTCGAGTTGCGGCAGCAGGTCGAAGGTAATGTTCGCCGGCTGGAAATTCTTCGCGTTGGCGTGCGTGATGTAGTGCGCCAGCGAACCGAACGCCGACTCGCGCGGCGGTGACTCGATGCCCTCCGCCCCGGCAAGTCGCGCCGCGCCGATCCCGGCCAGCAGCCCCATCGCGATGGACTCCACGTATCCTTCCACGCCGCAAATCTGCCCCGCGAAGAACACGCGCGGGTGTGCGCGCATCTGCAGCGTCGGCTCGAGCAGCGTGGGCGCGTTGATGTATGTATTGCGATGGATCTGCCCGTAGCGCACGAAGCGGGCATTCTCCAGGCCGGGGATGAGCCGCAGCACGCGCGCCTGCTCTCCGTAGCGCAAATGGTTCTGGAATCCGACCAGGTTGTAGCTGTCGGCGCGCAGGTTTTCGCGGCGCAACTGCACCACCGCGTACGGCTGCTTGCCGGTGCGCGCATCGATCAGGCCCACCGGCTTCATCGGGCCAAAGCGCAGCGTGTCCCGCCCGCGCCGCGCAATTTCCTCGATCGGCAGGCAGCCTTCGAAGTAGTTCAGGTCCTCCCAGTGGTGTCCTTCCGCCGACTGCGCCGCCATCAGAGCATCGTAAAAGCGGTCGTACTCCTCGCGCGACATCGGGCAGTTGATGTAGTCGGCAGTGCCTTTGTCGTAGCGCGCCGCCATGTACACGCGCGACATGTCGATCGAATCGGCTTCGACGATCGGGGAAATCGAGTCGTAGAAGTAGAGATGGTCCGTCCCGCAGAGCCGCGCGACCTCGCGCGAGAGCGCGTCCGATGTCAGAGGTCCGGTGGCGATGATGGTGACGCCGCCGGCTTCGTCCAAACGCGTGACTTCCGCGCGGCGGATCGTGATGAGCGGCTCGGCTGAAATGGCGCGCGTGACCTCAGCGGCAAAGACCGTTCGGTCCACGGCGAGTGCGTGGCCGGCGGGAACGGCGCAGCGCTCGGCGAGGCGCAGCAGGAGCGAACCGGCGCGGCGCATCTCTTCCTTGAGCAGCCACGGCGCGGTGTTTTCGCTCGCGCTCTTCAGCGAGTTGGAGCACACCAGTTCGGCGAAGTCGGCCGTCTGGTGCGCCGGCGTGGAGCGCGTCGGCCGCATTTCAAACAGCTCGACTGCGAACCCGCGCCGCGCCAGCTGCCATGCAGCTTCCGAGCCGGCAAGGCCGGCGCCGATAATTTTGATCTGCTCCATGAACGTTCACTCAACCGCGGAGACGCTGAGACGCGGAAGAATCAAAACGCAAAATCCAGGGGTGTGAACAACGACCAACGATTCTGGGTTTAATTGCTGCGTTTGCGACATTTCAGCGCTTTTCTCCGCGCCTCCGCGCCTCCGCGGCTAGGAGATCTTCCCCGCCAGCCGCTTCAGCGGTTCTCCGCTCAGCCGATAGGCGAGCCATTCGCTCATGCGCTCAGCGCCCAGCGCGTCGTAGAACTCGATGCTGGGCTTGTTCCAATCGAGCACCAGCCAGCGCATTCCATACCAGCCTTTCTCCACCGTGATTTGCGCCAGCCGCCGCAGCAGCGCCTTGCCGATGCCGCGTCCGCGAAACTCGGGCCGGACGAACAGGTCTTCCAGGTAGAGTCCGGCGCGCCCGCGCCAGGTTGAATAGTTCGGAAACCACAGCGCAAACCCGGCTGGTTCGTCGTTCCAGAACGCGAGCTCGACGTGGAAGAGCGGCGCGCTGCCGAATCCGTCGCGCTGCAAATCGGCTTCGGTCGCGACTGCCTGCTCGGGCGCTTTCTCGTACTCGGCCAGGTCGCGGATGAAGCGCAGAATCAGGGCAACGTCGTCGCGCGTGGCGCTGCGAATCGCGAGCGATGTGGCGGATGGCGCGGTCATGATGAACGGAGAAAATCAATCCATTGATTATACGAGTGGGCGTTCTTCAGATCGTCCCTGGAGAAGAAAGATGCCGCACGTTCCGTACGTTGAGCTGGACCAGTCTTCACTGCAAGCCCGCGAGATCCGCTGGGCTCAGAGTTGGAGTTTGCCGCTGAAGGGATTTAGACGTTCATCAGGGTGCCTTGGGGCAGCAGTTTTGCTGACCGCCAACGACGAACGACTACAGGATCACCCGTTCGTCGCCCACGCGCTTGGTCACCCGCTCGCGATCCAGATATTCAAGGAGCGGGATTGCGTACTTGCGCGACAGGCCGAACAGGTCTTTGAATCCGGCTACGTCGATCCTGGCCGACGTGCTCTTTTGCGCCACGACGCGTCCACGCATCTGCTCCAGGGCGTCGCGGTGAAACACCAGGTCGTCGGCCAGCTTCACCAGCACGCGATCGCGCAGCAGCAGCGTGATGATCTTCTGCGCGCGCGCGCGGTCCACCGGCAGCGACGCGAGCACGTCCTTCAACAGCGGCGCCTTGAGGCCGGCGGCCGCGAACACCGCCTCGATCTTCTGCTTCGCTTCCGCCTCTTCATCCTTCAGCACAACGCCGCGCCCCGCAGCGCGGACCTGCTCGCCGGCAACCTCCAGTTTTTTCTCGGCCACCAGCGACGCCAGCATTGCCGCAAAGACGTCGGGCGAGGCGCCCAAACGCTCGCGCAGCTCCTCTTTGCTGATGCCGGCCACCAGCGGATTGGCGTCGTGGAAGCGCGTGACGGTCTCCAGCGCGTCGGCCTTCAGCCGCGCGAGCACCGCGCCGGAAACCAGCGTCTCGCCGGCGCGCGCAATGGCCCGCGTCATGACGGGCAAAAGGCCCTCGATGGCGCCGCGTGCCACTCCCATCTCCGCCATTGCTTCCGGAATCGCGAGCCCCGCCGGGCCGCGCCGTTCCACGCGTGCTGCCAGCTTATCTCCTGACGTGCCGCCGGCGAGCGCTGCGAGCGAGCTGAGTCGTACGTTGGGCGCCAGCTTGCCCTCGCAGGGGAATGGATCGATCACAACACCGCCGCCAATGGTCACCACCGGCGAAAACTGGCGCACGATGAAGCGATCGCCGGGCAGCAACAGGACCGGCCCATGGAAGCGCACCTGGGCGAATGCCTCGCCGCCCGGCGCCAGCTGCTTCAAGGGGCTGGCCAGCGAAGGATCGTGCGCCGCGCGCGCGTCGGCGAGCAGGACAATCTCAGCAATCGTCTCCGACGTGTGCGTGTGGAAGTGCACGCGCGATCGATCGCGCAGCGGCCTGGCGCCCTTGAGCAACTCGATCGTCACATCGGCGCGACGCGTGGGACGCAGCACGCCGGGGGCCGCCACCGTCATGCCGCGCGTCAATTCATCCGTCGCTATTCCGGCGAGATTGAGCGCGGTGCGCTGGCCGGCCGTGGCCCGCTCGGCGGCCGCGCCATGCACCTGCACGCCGCGAACCCGCAGCCGGCGTCCTTCCGGAAACAACTCGACCTCCTCATCTTTGGCTACGCTGCCCGCCACCAGCGTGCCGGTGACGACCGTGCCAAAACCCTTCATCATGAATACCCGGTCGATCGGCAGGCGAAACAGCGCCGACGAATCGCGCGCCGGAACCTCCGCGGCAATTCTGCCCAGCTGCTGCCGCAGCTCGTCCATGCCCGCCCCGGTTTGTGAGCTGACGGTGACAGTCGGCGAGCGCGAAGCGTCGAGAAACGATCCGCGCACGAAGTCTTCCACTTCCGACCGCGCCACCTGGAGCGTCTCGGCGTCCACCAGGTCACTTTTCGTGACAACGACGATGCCTCGCTGCACCGAGAGCAGCCGGGAGATCTCGAAGTGTTCGCGCGTCTGTGGCTTGATGCCTTCGTCGGCGGCGACCACCAGCAGCACCAGGTCGAGGCCTCCGGCGCCCGCCAGCATGTTGCGCACGAAGCGCTCGTGGCCGGGCACGTCAATGAAGCCGAAGCGTATTGGCTCGCCGGAGGGTGAGGGCAACTCCGCGTGTGCGAAGCCGAGGTCGATGGTGATACCGCGGCGCTTTTCCTCTTCCAGGCGGTCGGCGTCGATGCCGGTGAGCGCCTTGACCAGAGCGGTCTTGCCGTGATCGATGTGCCCGGCTGTGCCGACAATGACGGACTTCATCGCAATTGAGTATAAAGACTGTGTGCATGGCGCGTTGATTGTGGTGGCGCAATATCGCGACCTGCCCGAGGCGCTGCTGGCCAAGGGCAAGCTGGAGTCGGCCGGAATCGAGTGCACCATGACCGACGACAACATCGTGCGAATGGACTGGTTCTGGCCAACGCCGTTGGCGGCGTGAAGCTGAAGGTGCGCCCCGAGGACGCCGGGCAGGCGCGTGAAGTGCTGGCCAGCGCGCCTCCGCTCATCATGCAGGATTCGCAAACCGGCGGCTTCTATCAGCAGCCGGCGTGTCCGCGCTGCAATTCATTCGACATCGCGTTTGGCGACCGTTCAGCCGGCATCAAATTGGTCGCGCTCCAGGCCGGCATTCCGCTGCCTTCGTTCCAGGAGCCGCACTGGCGGTGTGCCGAATGCGGCGCGCGCTGGGTCGAGGAGTAACTCCGCTCCGGCGTTTACTTGCAGGCCACCTCAGGCTTGCCGGTCTTCTTCTCCGCGAAAGTCATCGCGTACACCGGGTGAATCTCCCAGAAGTTGTGGGATGCGTCGCACAGCCCTTTGCCCCGCGGTCCCGGATGGATGGCGTGGTGCACGTCATAGAAGAGCTGGCCGGTGATCTTCATCTTGGTCGGATGTTTCACGCAGGTGCCCGAGCCGGAGAAGTCCGTCTTGCCCGGCGTCCCGAAGTTCTTGAGCAGCTTGGCCCGGAGCGCGTCGAGTCCGCCGAGTTTGGCGTCGGGCGCGTCGAGAAAGTCGGAGCGCGGCACTTCGACGATCACGCACCGGGTGCGGTCCTCGCGCGTTGGCCCGACCTGGATGTGATAGTCGCCGTCGTCCTCTGACGCGATGAGCTGCACGTACCCGGTGGTGCTCACCAGGTCGCCTTCCTGCAACGCGGTCGACGCCGGATCGCGCATCCGGTCGTCCTGGTGACTCTGGTTGTGCTGATACTCCTTGTAGTCGTACTTGTGGCGGTCAGGTTCGGCCAGCGTAATCAGGTCGTCGGACTTGACCGCGGCCGGCTTCTTGTGTTCGGCGGCGGAATCCAGGGTTGTTTTCACGTGCCAGCGATCCACGCCCTTCTTGGGCGGATCAGCCCACACGGTGATGAAGAACAGCAGGCAGAGCCCCGGCCACAGTCTTCTCATGTCTTTCTCCTCGACCGGAAAAGGTCGAGGCTGAAGCTAGCACGACCGGCTGCTCCGCAGCATTTTTCGTCGGCCTTGTTCCGTTTCCAGAACGTGCGAAAATGGCCTTGTCCTCTATGGTCAAGCACGCCGCCAACGCCATCACCGACGAAACGCTGGAACAGCACGGAATTACCCCTGACGAATTCCAGAAAATCCTGCGGCTGCTCGGACGCCGCCCCACGCTCACCGAGCTGGGCATCTTCAGCGTGATGTGGAGCGAGCATTGCTCGTACAAGTCGTCGCGTGTGCACCTGCGTCGGCTGCCCACTCACAGCCGGCGCGTGCTGCAAGGGCCCGGCGAGAACGCCGGCGTGATTGATATCGGCGATGGCTGGGCGTGCGCGTTCAAAATTGAGTCGCACAACCACCCGTCGTTCCTCGAGCCATTCCAGGGCGCGGCGACCGGAGTGGGCGGCATTCTGCGCGACATCTTCACCATGGGCGCGCGGCCGGTCGCGGTGATGGACTCCCTCCGCTTCGGGCCCATCACCGGCGATGCGGCCGGCGCGGCTCCGCCGGGGAAAGCCGCCACGGCGGGCGACGCCCGCGCTGCCCAGGAAGCGCGCGCCGCGCTGAAAGCGATTCATAAGAACCACTCGCTGCTGGAAGGCGTGGTGAGCGGCATTGCCAGCTACGGCAACTGCTTTGGCGTGCCGAACCTGGGCGGCGAAACGAAGTTCGAGCCGTGCTACGCGGGCAATCCGCTGGTGAACGCGTTCGCGCTCGGCCTGATGCGGCGCGATCGCATCTTCCTGGCACGCGCGGCCGGAGAAGGCAATCCGGTGATCTACGTCGGCGCCAAAACGGGGCGCGACGGCATCCACGGCGCCACCATGGCGAGCGAGGAATTCCGCGAAGGCTCGGAGCAGAAGCGCCCCAACGTCCAGGTTGGCGACCCTTTCCTCGAGAAGCTCCTCCTGGAGGCCTGCCTCGAAGTGATGGAGACCGGCGCCGTCGTCGGCATTCAGGACATGGGGGCCGCCGGGCTCACCTGCTCCACCTGCGAGATGGGTGCGCGCGGCGGCGTGGGCATCGAGATTGAGATGGACCTGGTGCCGCAGCGCGAAACCGCCATGAACGGATACGAGATCATGCTCTCCGAATCGCAGGAGCGCATGCTGCTCGTCGCCGAGCGCGGCCGCGAAGAAGAAGTGTTTCGCGTCTTCCAGAAGTGGGGGCTCGATGCCGTGACCATTGGACGCGTTACGTCCGACGGCAAGCTCCGCGTGCTCGAGCACGGCAACGTCATTGCCGAGATTCCCAACACCGCCCTCACCGACGACGCGCCAGTGTATCGGCGCCCGATCGAGCGCTGGGAGGCCGAGGTTCCTCGCGAGAAGCCAGAAAGCGTTCGCCTCGGCGAAACCGCCGATCTCACCGCCAACTTCAAAAAGCTCCTCGCCGCGCCAAACATTTGCAGCAAACGCTGGATCTACCAGCAGTACGACTCCATGGTCCAGACCAACACCGTCGAGGGCCCGGGCGCCGACGCCGGCCTGGTCCGCGTGAAGGGCACGCGGCGCGGCCTGGCCATGTCCCTCGACGGCAACGGCCGCTGGTGCTGGCTCGATCCCAAACTCGGCGCGATGCACGCCGTGGCCGAGGCCGCGCGCAACGTGGCCTGCACCGGCGCCACGCCGGTTGCCGCCACCAACTGCCTGAATTTTGGCAGTCCCGAGAAGCCGGAAGTCATGTGGCAGTTTTCGCAGGTGGTTGACGGCATCGCGCGCGCGTGCGAGGAGCTGGAAATCCCGATCACCGGCGGCAACGTGAGCCTCTACAACGAAACGCTGGGCGAGGGGATTTATCCCACCCCGGTGCTCGGCGTTGTCGGCTTGCTGGAAAACCTTGAAGACGCGGTTCGGCACGGCTTCCGCGAGACTGGCCGCGCCATCGTCCTGCTGCGCGGAGCTGAGCCGGGCGACGCGACCGACGCCGAAATCGAATTCGGCTCCTCCGAATATGCGAAAGAAGTCCTGGGCCGGGTCTGGGGATATCCGCCGGCCCTGGAACTTCACCGCGAGGCGGCGGTGCAGAAGTGCCTGATCGAGCTGGTCCGCGATGGCGCGATCGGCTCAGCTCACGACTGCTCCAGCGGCGGACTCGCCGTCGCCGTCGCCGAATCCAGCTTCGCTGAGGGAGTTGGCGCGCGGATCGATCTGGCGGGCGGCGAACTTGCGCCCGAATGTGTGCTTTTCGGCGAGGACGCCAGCCGCGTGGTCCTCTCCTGCGACCCGGCCCGGCTCCGGTACATCCAACAAACTGCGGTAAAATACGGAGTCACGGCTGAGCGGATCGGCGAAACGGTTCCCGACAACCTGGAAATTTCCCTCGACGGCAGGATTGTTGTCTCCGCCGAAGTGTCGGAACTGGCCGATGCCTGGGAGCACGCGCTGGAGCGCGCGCTGCACGTCGAGACAGAAGAGCGGATGGTGCCGGGAGTCTTGCAGAAGAGCTGAGATCATCGGACGATCTGACGGTCCGGTTGTCGGGCGAGCAAGCGGCTTGCGCGGCGCGCCGGCCGATCAGGGGGCCTTCCAGGGCGCCAGGGATGATGTTGAGCGGTATGGAGCGAAGCGGCAAATTCAAAGACGAGTGTGGCGTGGTCGCCGTGTACTCGCACCCCGAGGCGTCGAAGCTCGTCTACCTCGGCCTGCATGCGCTCCAGCATCGTGGACAGGAGAGCGCTGGCATTGCTTCGTCCACCGGTGACCGCCTGCGCGTGTATCGCGCCATGGGCCTGGTCGCCGACATCTTCAATAACGAAGAAGCGCTCGCCAAGGTGCCCGGCCCGCTCGCCATCGGGCACACGCGCTACTCCACCACCGGCGATTCGGCGCTGCTCAACGCGCAGCCCATCATGGTCGAATGCAACAAGGGACCGATCGCGCTGGCACACAACGGCAACCTGGTGAACGCGCAGCACATTCGCGCGCGCCTCGAGCAGCGGGGCTCGATCTTTCAGACGTCGAGCGACACCGAAGTTGTCGTCCACCTGATCGCGCAGTCGAAAGAGCAGACACTGCCGGAGGCGATTGCTGACGCGCTGCGCCGCCTCGAAGGCGCTTTCTCGCTCGTCATGCTGACGCGCGACCGCGTCTTCGCCGCCCGCGATCCGCGCGGCTTCCGCCCGCTGGTCATGGGACGCATTCCCCCCCAGCCCAGCAACGCGCCGCGCCTGCCGGGCGCGCCCCCCGAGCAGGAGACCATCGTCTTCGCCTCGGAAACCTGCGCCTTCGACCTGATCGGCGCCGTTTACGAGCGCGAAGTGAGGCCCGGCGAACTCGTGGTCGTCGGACCTGAGGGCGTGTACTCGCGCTTCTACGCCTCGCCGCAGAAGCAGTCGAGCTGCATCTTCGAGCACGTGTACTTCTCGCGGCCAGACAGCATCATCTTCGGCCGCCCGGTACAGGAGAGCCGCGAGGCGCTCGGCCGCCGGTTGGCGCGCGAGGCCCCCGTCGATGCCGACATCGTCGTCCCCGTGCCCGATTCCGGCGTCACCGCCGCGCTCGGCTACTCGGCCGAGAGCGGGCTGCCATTTCGCTTCGGACTCATCCGCAATCACTACGTGGGGCGCACGTTCATCGAGCCGGAGCAGTCGGTGCGCGACTTCGGCGTCAAGCTCAAGCTCAACCCGGTGCGCAGCATCCTGGAAGGCAAGCGCGTGGTGCTCATCGACGACTCCATCGTGCGCGGCACCACCAGCCGGAAAATCGTCCGCATGGTCCGCGCCGCCGGCGCGCGCGAGGTGCACATGCGCGTTTCGTGCCCGCCTATCATCGGCTCCTGCTACTACGGCGTGGACACGCCCTCGCGCAAGCAGCTCATCGCCGCCAACAAATCGGTGGAAGAAATCCGCGAGTACATCGGCGCCGATTCGCTCGCCTACATCTCCGTGGAAGGCCTCAAGCAGGCCTGCGGTGAAGGCAAGGCGACCACCTACTGCACCGCCTGCTACACCGGAAATTACCCCACGCCGCTGATCGATGTGGAAGAGATCGTCCCGGCAGCAGCCAGGCACGAATAATCTCGTCTCCTCGATTCCTGCGCGCTCATTCTTGCCGCCTTGACATGTAGTTCAATTAGGTATATTTTTAACCTTACTGAAATCGGAGCGCCCATGACCCTCGACAACGAAATCTGGATTGCCACCGCTCTGCTCCACCGAGCGCATCCCTCGAGGGACGACTTCACCCTGCCGGAGATCCGCTCCAAGGTGATTGAATTGAATCCACGGCGCGCAGCCCAGCCAGGCCTCAACACTTATCTTTCGTCGCACTGTGTCGCGGGCAAGCCTCGCCAGCAGAACAGTATTGATGCACGCATCCTGGTCGAAACCGGAAGACCGCCGGCGCGCCGCCGCCTTTATCGCGATGGCGACCCATTCCATCCGAGCCGCTCTGCCGGAAAGACCCATCCGGCAAGAAGCGCCCTTCCAGTCGAATTTCGTTCGCTGCTCGACTGGTACGAGAACGTTTACTGCTTCCGGCCTCCGGCAGCCAAGCCCCAGCGTGAACGCATAGCCAGGCTTCGGGAACTGATCGGCTCTATCAACGGCGAGGATCTGGACCTGATGAAACGCGTCATCGAGGAAGGGTGTGAGCAGGTCGATGAAGACGAATGGCAGACTCGTGCTCGACACGAACGCGGCAATCGCCGCACTGGGTGACGACGCCGCTCTGCTCCGCGAGTTGGAACGATCTTCGGAGTGGCTGCTGCCAAGCGTCGTTCTGGGTGAACTGTTTTACGGCGCCTACGGGTCCACGCGGGTGCGGAGCAATCTCAGCCGCATCTCCGACTTTGTTGGACTCTGTACCGTGGTTGCGGTTGACCAGGACACAGCCCTGTTCTACGGCCGGCTGCGAACCGAGCTAAGGTTTGCCGGCCGCCCGATTCCCTCCAACGACGCATGGATAGCTTCCTTATGCCGCCAGCATTCGGTTCCGCTGCTCTCACGCGATCGTCACTTTGACGTGGTCGAGGGTCTGCAGGTCGTGAATTGGTAGACCTGCAGGAACTGTCCCGGCTCACGCCGCCTGGGTGTACCTGATCGCCCTGCCGCGTCGTTCCTTGTGCAACAACTCCGCCAGCAGCTCCCGCAGCACCGCTTCCCTCGCCTTGTCCAGGGGTAGCGGCGGGATCACGGTCAGGTTTCCCAGCTGCCGCGCCAGTTCGAAGTACGCCGCCCGGCAGTGGCGCATGAACTCCACCGGATACTCCGGCTTGCGTGCCACCGCCGCGTCGGGATCGGCGTCGAGCAGGTACGCGATGTCGGGCCGCGGTACGAACGCGTGCACGGCCCGCACAAAGAGCTGCGTGGCGCGGTTAGCAAGCGGCAGGTTGGCGAGCTCGTCGTAGATGTAGCGGTCCATCACCAGCGCGTTGCCGCGGCGGCGCTCACGCGCGACCACGAAATCCAGGTGAACAGCATCGAGCAGATACAGCAGGTGCCGCGCCAGCGTCAGGTACCAGTGGCGAACGTTCTTGTCGCGCCGCGCCACCGGCTTCCCCGGCTCGCCCACACCACGCTCGCTTCGATAGACCTTGTGAACAAAGCCCTCCCGCCAGCGCGCGCCCACTACCACGTGGTCCCAAAAGGCGCGCAACGTTGAACGATATCCCAGCAGGCCCAGTGCGGCGCGCAGGCCTTCAATCTGCGTGCTCTTACCCGAACCATCGAGGCCGGAAAAGGTGATGAGCATGGAAGAATCGCGCTGAAGCGCAGGTTTCACGTTTTTCCGTTCTGTGCCGTCGAGCGGCTCACCGCAGCAGCCTCAACTCCGTCGTAGTCCACGACCACGGGAAGACGGGAACACGTCTCCTTATCGCACGCCCGCTCCCGCATTCGGCGGCGTACTCGACGTTCCTCGCGACAAGCCGTAAACAATCCCCAGGGCGGCGCCAGCCGCTCCGATCAGTCCCAGCTTGATGAGCAGCGAACGTACCTGGCGCTGCTTGGCGGGCGCGATCGCCGTTCCCGCCGGACGCGACGCCGGTCCGCCGGCCGCGCGTCCTGACTCAGCCGCCGCCGTTCCCAGCGGCTCGCTGGAAGGCTGCGTTCCCTGCTGCGCCGGCTGTTGTTCCGCCGGCGGTTGCGCCGCAGGCTGCTGCGCCGGGTCACCGCTGGTCGCGGCCGCGGGTGCGGCCGGCTGCGTCGTGCTGGGCGCATCCGGCAGCGGCGATTGCGGTGCCGGGGCCTGCGCCGGCGTCTCGCCCTGAACTGGCGCCGGCGTCTGACCTTGGGCCGCCGCCGGCGCTTGGGTTTGATCTGGCGCCGCCGTCTGTTCTCCCGCGGGCGGCACTGGCTCCAGCGGCCCGGCGGAAGGATCAGGCATCACGCCCTGCCCCGGCGCCGGCTGCGTCTGACCCGGCACTTGTGCCGGCGGCTGCGCCGGCGCCGCAGCCCGCAGTGGTGCAGGCGTCTGCTGCGCCGCCTGCGCGATCGCCTGCGGCACACCGCAAACCGCCGCAATCAACGTCAGCGCCAGCGCGCGGCTGCGGATTGGAATCCTGTCTTTGTCGTGGACGTTCCAGGGGTTCATAACTTCTCCTTCAGGGTGGCGGCGTTGGCCAGGTAGCCGTGTG
Source organism: Terriglobales bacterium (assembly GCA_035651995.1). Lineage (NCBI taxonomy): Bacteria > Pseudomonadati > Acidobacteriota > Terriglobia > Terriglobales > Terriglobales bacterium. The sequence continues at coordinate 12,436 of DASRER010000023.1, forward strand.
CGGGTTCCGGTTGCGGCCAGAGCGTGTCCACGTCGGCCTCGCGGTCGCGCAGATTGCGAAAGCGGTTCCTGGCGTAGCGCCACAGGTTCGCCAGGTTCGTCTCGTACCAGCACGACTCGGTCATGTGCGGCGAAAGCCCGCACAGCACGCGGAAGCGCCCCGCGAACACGTCGCGCGACGCCAGCAGCGCCGCCGCCAGCCGATGATTGCCTTCCAGGATCGTGAGCGGCCGCGCCTCATCCACGCCGATCAGGAGCACGCTGCTGTTGTCGTGCTCCAGCCGCAGCCGATAGCTGAGCGCCTGGATTTTGCTGACGAAGCTGCGCGTCCTGCCGTGAAAGCGCCCCCGGCGGATGTTGTTCACGATGTTGTTGATGTGAAAACTGCCTTTGCCGATCGTCCGCCAATGCGCCCGCGGAAACACGCGGATGCTCCTCAGGTCGTCGGCCTCGAGCTGCACCTGCCACCATGCTGTGTCGGTAGGCAGTTCGCGCCACATGTGTCCTCGCCGGCGGAAGAGCAGCGCCCGGCGCACCGCGTTTTCATGCTCGTTTCCCAGGTCGGGCTCCAGCACCAGCGACTCGAAGCGCGTGCGGTCGTGTTGAAATTCCTCCGAATAAAATTCGTTCCGCAGGAATTCGGAGATCACTTCCGCTTCCGTCACTCGGCGCAGCCGCTTCATGCCATCGCCTCCTGCATCGGCATGGGACGCGCCCGGAAGAACACGTACGAAACGGTGATCAGCAGGCCCGTCATCAGCACCACTTGCACCACCAGCACCTGGTGCAGCGTGGCGTGAAACAGGTAGACGCCGGCAACGCGCGCGCCGCTGAACGCTAGCTGGTACCAGCCGGTGCTGGAAATGCGGCGCGACATCTCGTAGGCCATCAGCACCATGCTGAGCGCGTAGCAGCCGGCGGCCGCGGCGTTCAGCTCCAGCAGCGGCTCCGCCTGGTGGAAGCCGTGGCCGAACACCAGCGTGACGATGGGGCCGGGAAAATGGCCCATCGCGAGCATGAAGACCACCGAGATGGCCAGCACCAGCAGCAGCGGCGCCAGCAGCACCGCGGGCGAGTCGCTTGCGCGCCGCCCGTTGGCCGAGATGGGAAACATGGCGCTCGCCACCGACCAGGACGCGAAGTTGAGCACCCGCCCGGCCAGCGCGACCGCGGCATAAACTCCGGCGGCCTCCGCTCTGAAAAAGTGCTTCACCAGCAGGATGTCGATGTTGTTGATGACCACCTGTCCCACGAAGAACACGATGGCCTGCATGCCTTCGCCGAACGACGGCGGCTCGGTCACTTCTCCGCTGCGCCGAAGATTTCCCGGCGGCGGAATTAAAAACGCGAGCACGATGGAAACCGTCACGGCTCCCACAGCGCCCATCACGCCGTAGCCGGCCGCCACCAGCAGCACGGCCGCCACGAACTTCGCCGCGGTCTCCAGCACCATGTTCCCGGCCAGCTTGCCGAAGGCCAGCGTTCCCTGCAGCGCTCCGCGCTTGGCGCCCAGCGCCGGATAAAACGCAATGCCGGCCGCCAGCAGAATCACGATGGCGGGCGTGGGCAGCTTCAGGTATCCCGCTACCAGCGGGCTGCCCAGCGCGAGCCCGGCCGCCAGCAGCAAACCCACCACCCACGCCCTGCGCTGGAGCAGGTGGTACACCGCCGCTTGCGCCGGCACGGTGCAATTGCGCGCCACGAATTTTGCGCACACCAGCTGGAACGAGAGCGTGATCGCCGAAATCAGCATGAGCAGCGTCACGGCGGCGCTGGCGTGTCCGAAGCCCTCCGGGCCAAGCATTCGCGCGATCGACACGTTGTAGGCAAAGTTGAACAGGCTCACGGCCACCGAGCCCGCCAGCATCACCATGCTGCCGCCCAGCAGCAGCGAATGGGCGCCGGGCCGGCGGATGGAACTGATCGCCCGCACCCACGGCCATGCCGCCGGTTCGGCCGGAGCCACGGCCGCGATCGCCTTTGGTTCAGCCAGGCTCATGCCGCGACCGTGTCATCGCCCTGCTCCTTGCCATCGCGGGCGGCGCGCGGCGGCGGGAACGCCATGGTGTCGTCGCGCCGCAGGGCATTGGGCAGGAAGTACGTGAAGCTGCGCACCGCATCGCCTGACGTCTCATAGATCTCAAACAGGCGATCGGTGCGCGTGAGTTCCAGGATGGTGGCAGCCTGCGGCGAAACCGCCGCCAGCTTCAGGTCGCCGTCGCGGCGCATCACCTCAGACATGCAGTGCAGCAGCATGTCCACGCCGGCGGCGTCCATCTGCCGCACCTGCGAAAGATCAAAGACCAGCTGCGGCCGGTCGGAATGGAGAAAGGGCTGCACTTCATCGAGAAAAGTGCGCGCCTCGCGCAGGTTGATCCGGTCCGGCATTCGCTTCACCACAACCGGCCTAATCGTTTCCATATTTCCTCGCCATCATCAGATTGGGATGGAACTGCGGATGAACTTCGTGCGCGGCCTCGCGGGCAGCCGGCGAGCGCAGCGCCGCCGAAGGCGCCTGCACCGCCGCCGGCAGGCTCGCGGGTTGCTCGCGCCGCGGCGATGGGAACAGACTGCGCAGCACCTGCGCGGGCAAAAACGACGCCAGTGAAGCCGCGCTGGCGATCGCGCGCAGCGGCGCCTGCTGCGGAATGCTGCCGACAAGCTTGGGATCGGTGATTTCCACTTCCACGGCGCGCTTCAGATGCGCCACGCGCCGGCTGCCCACCACCGCGTGCTGCACATCGAGCCCCGCCCCGACGTAGCAATAAGGAAGGACGTTCGCGTCCTGCACCACCGTGCCGCAGTCCACGTGCGCGTGGTGCTCCACCGTGCTGAAGCGCGTCACGACCGCCGAGGCGCGGACCCGCGCAAAGCTCCCCACGAAGGCGGGCGCCAGCAGCCGCGCCTCGTTATGAACGCGCGCCCCTTCTCCCACCCACACGCCCGGCTTGATCTCGCGCCCCGCGGGCGCCATCTGCACGCGGCCGGCGAAGGCGTCCACCGTGAGCCGGCGCAGGTCGGCCGCGCTCTCCAGCGGATTTACATGTCCCGTGAACTGATACCCGCGGCAGGGAGACCGCAGCTCCGCCAGCTGATGGCGGAAGAGAAACGCCGCATCGTTGCGCCGTGATCCGCTCACCGCAAACACGCCCAGCGCCGCGCCCGATTCGTCGCACACCGGCGTCACACGATTGCCCTCGTCCAGGTGGAACTGCACCACGGCGTCATAGTCCAGCTCCAAATAAGGGCCGATGTGCTGGACCAGCAGCACGTCTGCGCCCGACTGGGCGTACTCGGAGAACGCCGTCTCGCATCCGCGCCACAAACTGCGCTCGTCGAGCGGCAGCAGCGCAATGTTGCGCTCGGCGGCCCTCAGCGTTGCGGTGTCACCGACGATGAGCACCTCGCTCACACCGCTGGCGAGCAGCCGGTCGGCCGTGCGCAGGGCGACGCTGCGGCCGAGCACATCGAGCCCCGCCAGCGGCGCGCCGCCGGCAAACTGCGCGTCGAAACCGTAATCGCGGGGCAGGGCCCCGATCAGCAGAATTGCTTTTACATCCAAGCCGACCACCTCGGCGCCGCGGCGCGATATATGGCAGAGCGCGAGGGGACCCACGCCGGAATGCGCCGGAAGCGCGAAATCGGCTCCAGCGTCTTGGCTTTCTGGTGAAGGCTGAAGGCCCGCAGATAGGAAAAAATGATCTGCGGCATCGTCATGCGCAGCGCGGCCGAGAAATTCTGCTCCGCCATCTCCCGCTGCCGTCCAGGATTGCGCAGCAGCTCGAGCAGGCAAGCGGCCAGGTTCTCGGCGCTGCCGGTGCGGTAGAACTCGATTGCCAGGTTTTCGTCGTCGGCCATCTGCCGGAAATCGGGAATGTCGGCCGACACGATCGGCACACCGTATTCGCACGCCAGGTGCGCCACGCCGCTCGATCCGGTCGCCGAGCTGTAGGGCATCACCGTGGCGGTCGCGGTGCTGAACAGCTCGGGAATGTCTTCCTCCGCCACATAGCCGGTGAAGCGGATGCGCGGGTTGCCGGCGCACTGCTTCGCCACTGACTCCACGTATCCGGGCGTGGTCGGGTGATTCCCTCCTGCGATCACCAGGCGCGTCTCCGGCATCACCGCAACGATCTGCTCGAACGCCTCCAGCAGCAGCTCCAGCCGCTTGTAGGTCCCCCACTTGCCGAAAGCGAGAATGCGGTGCTCCGGACTTCCCCGCCGGCTGAAGTCGGGATACTCGGGGCGCGCGCTCAGAATGCCGTGGGCGCGGAAGTGCACATTTTCGCCGCGATACTTCTCCATCAGCGTCCGGCGATACGCCGGCAGCAGCACGGAAACCGAGTTGGCCATCAGCAGCATGCGCGTAGCCACCGAGCCTGCCATGCGATACAGGTGCGGAAAGCTCACCCCGGCGTCGCTCAGGTTGATGTTGTCCATCAGGTGATGCAGCGTAACGTGCGTGTAATAGCCGGAAAGCCGCGTGGCCGCCGGAATGGCGAGTCCACCGAACGCCGGGAACGGGCTGTCGCCGAAGGTGGAGAACAGCAGGTTGAACCACACCACGTCGGGCTTGACCTCGCGAATGGCCCTCAACAGCCGGCTGGGGTTTCCCAGGCTGTTGAAACGCCAGGCCCGCTGCACGTAGAAGTCGGGAAGCTCCGCCGCTGCCTCGGGCAGTTCGTCGGCCAGCACCGTTACGCTGAGCAGGGGATCGCGCTGCAGCTCCTGCGCGAGGTGGAATCCGTATTCATTGAGTCCCCGCCGGCTGGGCGGGAACGCAGTCACCAGACAAATTTTCATGGGCCCCTCTGGCGCCTAAAAAAGCGTCAAGCGCACCACCGGACGAAAGTGCGTTTGATCGCGGCCAGTAAAATTGAAAAACGTTTGCTGCTGAATTCCGAATGAGAGCCGAAGCGGATACTCCACCGGAACCGGACCCGCGCCGTCGTCGATGCTGCGGCGCAATGGCTTAACGTAAGAGATGAGAAATCCGCTTTGCATGTTGTCATACGCGTGAAAACCTTCTCCACGTGAGTACGCGAACGTCCCTTCGAACAACCAGCGATTGTTCGGCCGGTATTCCACTTCGCCCGCCGGACGCATCGTCTGTCCAAGCCCGAAAGTCAGGTCCTGCACGCGCCACGAGCGGATGTATTCCCCCAGCGCGGTGACCTTCAGCTTCCGGTCCATGAATTGACGCTCGATGCCGGCGTACGTCGAAGTGGTGAAAAACTCCCGCACCAGGGGCGAAAATTGCAGGTCCCGGACGCTGTATCCCGTGACCAGCGCCGTATTTCCCCAGGGACGCCCGACCCGGAAATCCAGGTGCGCGCCCAGGTCACGCGAACTCAGCTTGCGAATCGTGAACGGACCCGCCTCGTGGTACGCCCCTCCCCTCGCCGAGATCCAATTGCCGAACGAGCTCGTGCTCATGTAAACGAATTGGCGGAACAGGTTCTGGTCCAGTGCAATGGCCGACTGCAGCGAGCCCGAATCGCGCCGGAGGGTGAACTGCAAGCCGGTGTTGAACGCGATTGTGTTGCGTCCCATGTGCAGCACCGGGTTGATCGCGCCGTTGAAGTTGTAGTCGTACGTGTTGCGGTCCAGGATGAGCGCCAGGCTTGGCACGGAAACCTGGCCGCGCGCGTTGCGCACCTGGAAAAAGCCGCTCACCAGCGGAAAGCCCTGCTGGTGCATGCGAAAGGCGTTGGTCCACGTGGTCTGCAGCGAAGAACGCGGCGGCGGCAGAAGGGCGGGATCATTCGCCACGCCGAATACCTGCGCGTCCGTCTGGTAAATCGTCTCGTCTTCGAAGATCGGTTCTATGTTGAAGGTGGAAAGCACGCTCCAGCGGTCATTCAGGCGGAAACCCTCTTCGCCCGCGACTTCCTGCAGCGCGCGTTCGGCCACGTCTTCCTCGCCGGAGAGCGCGTTGGCGCGCGCGTAGGCGGTGATGGCGCGCACGTTGTCGCGTCGCTGGCGGTGGATGTTGGCCTGTGCCAGCGCGTAATCGTAGTTGCTGGCGTAGTCGTCGCCATTGCCCAGCGCATCGAGTTGCGACTGCGCCTGCAGCGCGTTGCCCTGCGCCAGGTAGCTGTTCGCCATGCCGATGGCCACCACTTCATCGCCCGCGCCCAGGCCTTTTGCCTTGCGGTAGTAGCGCTGCGCGAGATCGAAATCGTGCATCGCCAGGAACATGTTGGCGGCTTCGATCAGGTTGTCGGCCGAGACCGGCGCCGACTCGCCCACCCGCGACTCAGCAAAGCCCAGCGCGATCTGCTGGCGCGCGTCGTCCCACTTGCCGTCGCGAAGAAAAACTTTGCCGATGGCCAGCCGCACGTCCACCTTGTCGGCGTCGGGCGCTTCCAGCGCGCGCGTGAAGCGCTGCATGGCCGCTTCGCGCTCGCCAAGCGTGAGCAGCGCGTCGCCGGTGGCCAGCAGCACCGCGGCCTCATCGCCGCCCTCACGCTCCGCCGACTGCACGTAGTTGAGCGTGGCGTTGCGATCGTGCAGGCGCGCGGCGGCGTGCGCCAGCCCGGCGTAGATCATCGAGTCGTCCGGCGATAGCGGCAGCGCGGCCTTCAGCGCCTGGATGGACTCGTTGTAGCGGTGCTCGTGATACAACGTCTCGCCCAGCGCCAGGTGCAGGGAAAGGTCGTCGGGCGCGTACTTGAGCGCGGCCCGATACTCCTGCTCGGCCTTGTCCAGCACGCGCATCTGGCGAAACGCTGTGGCGCGCGCCAGGTGGATGGCGCCGGAATCGCCCATCAGCTTGGCCGCTTCCTGCGCCTGGTCAAGCGCCTGCTTGCCGCGACGCAGTTGCAGGTTGGCGAACGCCAGGCCGAGGTGCGCCGTGCCGTTGCCGGGATTGATCTTCAGCGCGGTGTTGAAGTCCTGCGTCGCCGCCTCGGCATTTTGCAGATCGTTCAGCGTGTAGCCGCGATTGATGTACGCCTCCACCATCTTGGGATCGCGCGCGATGGCGCGGCCGTAATCGTCGGCCGCCTCATCGAGCAGCTGCGACTGCTTGTGCACGTGCCCGGCGAGCAGCGGAAAGTTCGGCTCGCGCGGCAGGATGCTCTCGTACTGGTTGGAAAGCGCCAGCACGTCGTCGTAGCGGCCCAGGTTGTAGAGCGCGTAGCCCAGGTAGACGCTGGCGTTGCGATCGCGCGGCAGCTGCTCCAGCACCCGCCGGCCCAGTTGCGCCGACTCCAGATACTTCCCGGTGTGGAACAGGTAGCGCTCGCGCTGCAGCATGATGCGCGGGCTGTTGCTCATGCCCGCCGTGGCGCGCGCCAGCCACTCGCCTGCCCGCGGAAATTGCCGCGACTCGATCGCCGCATTCGCCGCGTTGGCGATGATCGTCGGATTGCGCGGCGCCAGCCTGAAGGCCTTGTTGTAGTTCGCGTCGGCCGGCGCGAACTCGCGCGTCGCCGTGAACATGTCGCCCAGCGCGAGATACGGCACGTAGTCGTTGGGATACGCCGCGGCCAGCCGGTTGAAGAATTCCGCGGCGGTCTTGTTGTCCCCCAATTCGCGCGCCAGGTAGCCCATGCTCTCCAGCGCATAGCGGTTCTTCGCGTCCCTGGCCAGCACCGCCGTGTACATCTTCCTGGCTTCATCGGGACGGCGCGTCTTCCACAGCAGGTTGGCGTATTGCAGCTGCGCGTTGGTGTTGGCCGGATCAAGCGCCAGCGCCTGCTTCAAGTCGGCCTCGGCGCCGCTGAAATCATTCGAGCCGGTGCGGATGGAAGCGCGCACGCGCAGGAACTCCGCCTTGGCCGGCCCTTCCACCTGGATCTTGGTCATCTGCTGTTCGGCCATGGCCAGTTGCCGCTGCGCCGCCGCTTCGTTGCCGTCTTCGCGATACAGCTCGGCAAGGTTCATGCGCAGCAGCACGGGATAAAGCTGCCCCTCGGCGACGCTCTCCGGCAGGTGCGCGATGGCGAACTCGTACTCGCGAATGGCATCGGCGCGCCGCTCCTCCTGCTTGGCGACCGTCGCGCGGATGGCGTGCAGGCGATAGTGGCTTTCGTCGAGCGCGGCGGCGCGCGCCAAAAATTTCTTGCCGCTGTCCGCGTCACCCGCCACGATCTGCGCCTGCGCCGCACTGAGCTGGTAACCGATGACCTTCGGGGCCTCGTTCGCAGCGCGCACATACGTCGCCGCGGCCTGCTTATGATCGCCCTCGAGTTCGTAGGTGTAGGCCATGTCGGCCAGCACTTCAGGCGACTGCCGCGGCGCGCTCTTCAGCGTGGCGATGGCGGCTCTGTAGTCCCGCGTCTCGCGATAGTAGTTCGCCACCGCGCGGAAGATCTCCGGATTGCGCGGCGCGCGGCGCTTGGCCGCGTCGAGAAGCTGCTTGGCTTTCTCCGGCTGCTTCATCTTCATGTAGGCCATGGCCATCAGCAGCTCGGCATGCGCTGAAGGCTTCATCGCCTCCCCGCGCTGCAGCGTCTGCAGCCCCTGCTGCAAGTCGCCGGAGCGCATCTGCATCTCGCCCAGCACCAGCACATCGTTCACCCGCTTCGGATTCGCATTCACCACCTGCGTCAGCAGCCGCTTGGCTTCGCTGATGTTGCCCATCCGGGCGTAGGTCTGCGCCATGCCGGATAGGCCGTCAAGCGAACCGGGCTCACGCTGCAGCCCGCTCTTGTAAGCGTCCAGTGAGGGCTGCAGGCGCCCGGCCAGGCGCGACGTGTATCCCAGCAGAAACCACAGCTTGGCGTTCTGCGGCGCGGCCTGGACGGCGCGCTGGGCGTAGCCGGCCGCCGCCGCGTTGTTCCCCCTGTTCAGCGCCTGCTGCGCCGCGCGCGCCATCCGTCCGACCTCGATGCTGCTGCCCCAGCCGATTCCGTTTTCTGCGCCCCCCGCCTTCGGCGATGCCTTCGCTCCGGGCCCGGCTTTCTTCCCCGGGCGCGCCGCCTTCGCCTTCTCCTGCGGCGGCGCCTGCCCGGGTATCTCAAACGTCTGGCTGCGCGCGGGACGCGACGCAGCCAGCAGGGAACATAAAGTTACGAGCCAAAAAACTTTTTTCACGGGACCACCGACGGAAAATTTCGGTTTGGCGGCAGGAGCACTCGCACGCGCGCTGCCAAGGCGCGCTCTCGGCCGCCTGAAAGAAATCCACGAAATTAGGCGTTTGGCAGCCGTTCGCGTTGGCAGCTCTGCCCTCATGGTGAACCGTGATGCCGCCTGTGGTGCGCGCGATGCCAACACGTTCCGTTCTGTGCCAGCGGGAACGCGCTTGGCGCCGGGCCTTGGCCGGAGAAAACCCGGGCCGCTGCTACGGAATCAAAACTGCTCCTGTGGCGGCTTTCCGACGCCCGCTCCGGCCCCTTCGGAGTTCCCTGGAGGAATCTCTTGATTTCCCGTTCCCCTTCGCCGACCGCCAGTCGCGTTGCCGTCCCTCTGGTCGGAATCCTGCTGCTCGCAATCGCCGTCCACGGCCCGCTCCTGCTCATGCAGGTTCCCGCCTCGTCCTACGACGCGAACACGCACATGTTTTTCGCCTCGCACTACGCGCACCACTGGTTCGATCCGTGGAACGAGAAGTGGTACGGCGGTTTCTCGCAGACGACCTATCCCCCGCTTGCGCACCAGTGGGTCGCGTTGTTCTCGTTTGTGATGGGCTTGCCGCTGGCCTACATGTTCGTGCAGCTCTGCGTCATCCTGCTGATTGCCACCGGCATGTATCGCTACGCGGGCATCTGGGTGGAGGAACGCGCCGCCAGTTGCGCCGCCATCGGCTCGGTTCTGCTCGGATCGCTCGCCATCCTCGTGTATCAGTCGGGCCAGCTGCCGAGCACGTTTTCAGCCGCGCTCACGCTCAACGCCCTCCCTTACTTCTATGGCTGGACGCGCTCCGGTCGCTTCAGCGCGCTGCTCAAGGGCGTCCTGGTCACCATGGCAGCCGCCGCTGCGCACCACGTGACGCTGCTGTTCGGCATGGTGCTGTTTGCCGTGCCGGTGCTGTGGCTTGCGGTCATCGATCGCGAACGCGACAACGCTTCCCCGGGCGGCGTGATCTCGCGCGGCATCGCCTTCATCGGACTCTCTGCGCTGCTCGCCGGAATTGTCCTGCTGCCCTACTTCATCCAGTTGCGGGAGAACCCGATCAACCAGATGCCGATTCCGCATGGCAGCCGCGATAACTATTTGCTGAACCCCGCCAGCGGACTCAACTTCTGGCTGGTTCCGTACGGCGCCCTCGTGCTCGCCGTTCCGTTCATCTTCTTTCGCGGTTCGACCTCGCGCCGCCTGCGGCCGCTGTTCTTCGGTTGGTGGCTCACCATGCTGATCGGCCTCGGCGGCACCACCCCGGTGGCGCGACTCCTCCTCGGCCGCGCCTTCGAGGTCCTGACCTTCGAGCGCTTTACTTTCTGGTCCACGCTGATGGCGCTGCCCATCGCGGGCCTGCTCTCCGCCGAGCTCATGGATCGCTACGGACGCAAAGCAGCCGTCACGCTCTGGGTGCTGGGCGTCTTCTCGGCCTCAATGGGCGTGGCCTGGACGGTGTTCCGCCCAATCAATTCGGCGCCGTTCAGAGTTGACCAGGTCATCGCGTTCCTGAATCGTGACGAGCATTCCAAGTTCCGCTACATCACGCTCGGCTTCGGTAACAACTTCTCGCGCGTTGCCACCTACGCCGACGCCGGCAGCGTGGACGGCGACTACAACTCCGCCCGCCTGCTGCCGGAGCTGACCGCCTACGGCGCCGGCCAACTGAACAACGCGAAATATTTCGGCGCCTCTGGCATGGAATCGCTGCGCCAGATGCTGAAGCACGCGAACCAGTACGGGCTGAAGTACATCTTCGTGCGCGACCGCTTCTACGAGCCCCTGCTCGCCTTCGCCGGATGGCGCCAGGCCGAGACTTACGACAACGGCAACGTGACCATGTGGGTCAATGACTCCATCCAGCCCGCCCGCAAGATTGAGTCCGGCGCGCTGCCGCCGCCGGCCTGGCAGGGCCTGATGTGGGGCACCCTGCCGGTCGGCGTGAGCCTGCTGGCGATCATCGCCGTGTTCGCGGTCCCTGAGCGCCGGCGCGTCGCCGGCCCGGTTGCCTTTCCCGGCGCGGCACAAGGGCCCGCCTTCCTGCGGGAGGCGAAATGAAGCCGGCGCCCGTCATTACGATTCTGCTCACCATTGCGTTCCTGCTCGCAGGCACGTTCGGCCATGCCAAGCGGCTCTCAGCCGCCTCAACGCCGCAGGCTGCGGTGCAGTTGCTCTATGAACGCGCGCGCGACCGCGACTTCAACTCCGCCTATCAATATGTGGCCAGGAGCAGCAACGTGGATGCGGCAACCTTCGCCCGCGACCTCGGCGGACGCGATGGCAGCCTGCGCACGCTCTCCACGCTTCAGAAGATCGATGCCAAGGTGCTGCGCCAGAGCGGTGACGAGGCCACCGTGCGCGCCAACACGCAGTGGTCCACCGCCGTTGGCGCCACTTATGAAACCCGCGACCTGCGCGTGGTCAGGGAAGGCGGCGACTGGCGCGTGGTCTGGCCGTTGGAGAAAGCCTCGAACCTGCCCCCGCAGGTGATCCCGGTGAACTATCTCCGCTGGGACATCATCCGCCGCTCGGGCGACGACGATTGGGGCGCGCAAAACGTGGAAGCGCCGCGCATGCGCATCATCTCCATGAACGCCGTGGAGAAGGACGGCAGCGTGATCGTCCTCGGCGAGCTCGTGAATGAAGACACCGTGCCCGGGTTTGCCTCGGTCGCTGCGGCACTGCTCGATCAGGACGGCAACACCATTGCTGAAGAAAGCAGCTTCGACAAGATTTCGCACACTCTCCTGCCCAGGGAGGTTTCCCCGTTTCGCATCGACTTCCCCGGCATCAAGCTCGCCCGGGTGAAGAGCGTGCGCATGTCGCCGACCTATCTGCTCGTGCCCGCTTCGGCCGATCCGGTAATCGCCGTGCTTCACCAGCGCATCGAGACCGACGCCCGCGGTCGCCACGTGCTGAGGGGTGAACTGCTCAACGAGAGCGGGCAAACCGTGAACATCCCGCACGTGCTCGCCACGTATTACGACGACAACGGCAAGGTCGTCTGGGTCTCCGACGGTTACGTGGACCGCGCCTTGCAGCCGCAGACGCCGCAGCCGTTCGCCGTTGATCTGCGCGACGACGTCGCCGCCAGCGTCCACAACTACCGCGTTACGGTGAACCAATACAGTGTTGACCGATCGAATTAGCCCAACACGCCGCGTGATCGAGATCGCGCTGCTCATCGCCGCCACGCTGTTCGCGGCCCGCGTCGCGCGCGGCCAGCAGATCACCACGCCCGACCGCGTCACCGCCGGCACGGGCGCCACGCTTAAGACCAGCGGCAGCGGCAGCGCGACCTTCTACCTGAGCGGCCCGGCGACCGCCATGAAAAAAGACGTGACGCTCGGCGAGTCCGTCGCGCTCGCGCCCGAAGACGTGCGCGATGCGGGCCGTTACACGGCCATCATCCGCCAGGGCGGACGCTCCGACGTGCGCAGCTTCTTCGTGGTGCCCGCGGAACCGGCCGCCGTCAACTTTCTCGCGCGCCCGTCGCGCGTTCCCGTGGCGCGGCAGGGCGCGATCAGCGGCGTGGCGTTCGTCTTCGACGCCTACAAGAATTTGGTCATCGGACCCGCCGACGTGACCTTCTCACTCGCGGTCAGCGACGCGCCCGCCGTGTCGCGCGCCGTCCCCGCGCGTGACGGCATCGCCTTCGTGAAGCTCGACTCCGGTCGCAAGGCAGGCGCAGCGCAATTTGTCGCTTCGGCCGGCGGAGCGCAAGTACGTCGCGTCGTGCAGCAAACGGCCTCCGATCCATGCAATCTCCGCTTCCGCGTGCAGCCCGCCAGGACCGGCGTGACGGTGGAAACCGGTCCCATCAAAGACTGCACCGGCAACCCGGTGCCCGACGGCACGATCGTCACCTTCACGGAAACCGACGGCAACACGCGCAGCACGGTGGACGCACGCATCAAGCGCGGCGTGGCCCGTGCCGGCCTGCCCGGCGCGCCCGGCGCCACAATTTCCGTCGCCTCCGGCGTCGTCATCGGGAATGAAGTGCGCGTGCGAGGTGGCCAGTGAGCTGTCGCTCTCTTTTCAGGTTCCGAGCGCCAGCCGTCAGCGAAGTGTTCCAGCGAAGCCCTTCGTGCGCCCTTCGTGTCGTTTGTGCGAACGCCCTTGTTTTGGCGTTGCTCTCCTGCGTGCTCGCGGCGGCGCCCGCCACAACTCAACCGAAGATCGAACTCAACACATCGGCCGCCACCCCGCGTGACGTGGAAGACACAACCGCGAAGGCCATCGTCCGCGACTACGGCAGCGCCTGGAGCACCCTGTCGCGCGCACTCGCCGAGGACCGCGCCGACCTGCTCGGTAGCGCATTCGTCGGGGTGGCGCAGGAGAAGCTCGCGCAGAAGATCGCCCAGCAGAAAGCCGCCGGCCTGCGCACCCGCTACCTCGACCGCGGACACCAGCTCGACGCTGTCTTCTACTCTCCCGAAGGCTCCGCCATGCAACTGCGCGACACGGCGCAGATGGAAATCCAGTATCTCGACGGCAACAACGTCGTCGCCAGAGAAAATGTCACCGCCCACTACCTCGTCCTGATGACTGTGGCCGAAGACCGCTGGAAAGTCCGCGTGATCGAGGCCGTCCCGGGCCGCTGATCTGGATTTTCGTTTCCTGATCTTTTCGCGTTACAGGAATGGTCGCCCACCCGGCATACGTTTCGGACTCGCCTTCAGCCTGCCGCTCTGGGCGCTGATCGTGTGGGGCGTCGAATCGGCATTCGCAGGCTAGGTCGGCTTCTTCGCCGCGACCACGCGCGGGATTCCCTGCAGGTCGTTCGTTACCCGCACGTCGCTCCAGCCGCCGAGCAGCGCGCGCACCGGCGCTTCGATCGAGTAGCCAATCTCCATCACCAGCCAGCCACCGGGAGCCAGGCGCTCACGCGCCTGCGGAACCAGCCGCTCGTAAACGTCCAGACCGTTCTTTCCCGCGAAGACCGCCACGCGCGGCTCAAACTCCCGCACCTGTCGCTGGACTTTGTCGGCCTCGTTTTCGCCGACATAGGGCGGGTTGCACACGATCAGCTCAAACTGCTCGCTTGCCGGCAGCGCGCCCAACAGGTCGCTTTCCACGAACCGGACTCGTTCGCTCATCTCCAGCCGCGTGGCGTTGATGCGCGCGACCTCAAGCGCGGCGGGGGAAATGTCGAGTGCCGTAACCGTGGCTCGGGGAAACTCCTTCGCCAGCGCCAGGGCAATGCAGCCCGAACCGGTGCCGACATCGGCGATGCGCAATCCTTCCGGCCCTTCCGCCCGCAGCGCCAGCACGGTCTCCACTACGTGCTCCGTCTCCGGACGCGGGATCAGCACCGCCGGCGTCACCACGAAGTCCAGGCCCCAGAATTCCTGATGTCCGGTGATGTACTGCGCCGGCACGCCGCGCGCGCGTTCCGCCAGCGCCGCGTCGTAACGGGAGGCTTCTTCCGCCGTCAGCTCACGTTCCGGATGCGCATACAGATAGGCCCGATCGCGGCCGAGCGTGAACATTAGCAGCGTTTCGGCGTTGAGACGCGGCGATGGGACGTCGCGCGCCGTGAGGTGCTGGATCGCTTGCGAGAGCGCTTCCCTGACTTGCACCGCATTCACGCGGCGCTCGCGCCGTCGCCTTTCAGCTTTTCCGCCTGGTAGTGGGTGACCAGCGCCTCGATGATCGGCTGCAGCTTGCCGTCCATCACGTCTCCGAGCTGGTGAACGGTCAGCCCGATGCGGTGATCGGTCACCCGGTTCTGCGGAAAGTTGTACGTCCGGATTTTTTCGCTGCGATCGCCCGAGCCGACCATCTGCTTGCGCTCTTTGGCCAGCGCTTCCTGCTGTCGCTGCAATTCCATCTCGTACAGCCGCGAGCGCAGCACCCGCATGGCTTTTTCGCGGTTCTTGATCTGCGACTTCTCGTCCTGGCAGCTCACCACCGTGTTCGTCGGCAGGTGCGTGATGCGCACCGCCGAGTACGTGGTGTTCACCGACTGCCCGCCGGGGCCGGACGAGCAGAACGTATCAATGCGAATGTCCTTGGGCTCGATCTTCACGTCCACGTCTTCGGCCTCCGGCAGCACGGCGACCGTGATCGCCGACGTGTGCACGCGCCCCTGCTGCTCGGTAGCGGGAACGCGCTGCACGCGATGCACCCCGCTCTCGTACTTCAGCCGCGAGAACGCGCCCTTGCCCTCGATGATGGCGATCACTTCCTTCAGCCCGCCAACGCCTGATTCCGACGATGACAGCACCTCCACCCTCCAGCGCTGCGCCTCCGCATAGCGCGTGTACATGCGGAAGATCTCCGCCGCGAAGAGCGACGCCTCGTCTCCGCCCGTGCCCGCGCGGATTTCCAGCACCACGTTCTTCTCGTCGTTCGGGTCCTTGGGGATGAGCAGCGCCTTCAACTGCTGCTCGGCCCCGGCGATGCGCGCTTCCAGTTGCGCCAGCTCTTCCTGCGCGTAGGCGCGCATCGCTCCGTCGGTTTCCTCGGCCAGCACCGCCTTGCTCTCCGCGATGCCCCGCTTCAGGTCCTTGTACTCGCGGTATTTTTCGACGATTTCCGCCAGCTCGCTGTGCGCCTTCGCCGTCTTCTGGTACTTCGCCGAGTCGGAGATCACCTCCGGCGTGGCGAGCGCATGCGTGAGCTCGTCGTACTTGGCCTCGATTTGGTCCAGTCGTTCGAACATGGTCGGCGTCCAATTCTATTCGCAAAAGCATTCAGCACTCAGCAGTCAGCATTCAGCCCGCCCTGTGCATTCCAGCCGTTCCGGGGCTGAATGCCGAGTGCTGACTGCTGAGTGCTTGTCTTGGGAGAACCGGGATTCCCAGCGCGCGCCGCAGCGCGGGCTGGGCCGGGCTACGCGAGGACCAGTTCGCCGCCGTGTTGTTTCTCGAGTTCCATCGCCTGGTCGAGCGCCATGATCGCGCACTGGACCTCGTCGTTGTCCGGCGGGCGCGTGGTGATCCGTTGCAACCACAGACCTGGCGCCGTGAGCAGCGTAAACAGCGTCTTCGCTCCACGCTGCTTGGCGGCGTAGCGAATGATCTCGTACGACAGGCCGGCAATGACCGGAAGCAGCGCGAGGCGAAGGGCGAAACGCATCCAGAACAGGTGATCGAAAATCTGTCGCAGCCCGGTGGCATTGCTCGGCGCCGCCGACGCCACCGGCGCCAGGGTGTAGATCACGATCGAGATCAGCATCACCGTGATCAGGAAGCTGGTCCCGCAGCGCGGATGCCACGTAACGTACTTCTGCGCCGCCTCCACCGTGACCGGCTCGCCCGATTCGAAGGCAAACACCGTCTTGTGCTCGGCGCCGTGATACTCGAACAGCCGCGCGATGTCGCGCATCCGCGAAATCCCCCACAGGAACAGCAGGAAAATGGCAATGCGGATCACGCCGTCCGTCAGGTTGAAGATGAAATGGTTCCCGAACATCGGGTTGACGCGCTTCAGCTCGGTGGCGGCCAGCAGCGGCACGAACTTATACATCACGATGAAGAACCCGAGCGAGAACAGCAGGTTCACCGCCGCCACCCAGCCGCTGATTTCCAGCTTCTTCTTGCCCTCGTCCTCGGCAATCTGCTCCAGCGCCGCGTCCACCGAAATGCGCAGCGCGCGGAAGCCCAGCATCATCGCCTGGCCCAGCGTCATCACGCCGCGGACCAGCGGCCAGCCCATCCACTTGTGCTTTTCCGAGGGCCGCTCCAGCGGCTCGGCATGGCACACTACTGCGCCCGAGGGTTTGCGCACGGCCACGGCGAAGGCGTGCGGCGAGCGCATCATTACGCCCTCCAGCACCGCCTGCCCGCCCACCAGCGTCTCTTCCCCGCTCTCCAGCGCAGGCAATAGCTGCGTCGCGGCGAAAAACCGCGCGAATTGGCGCCAATAACTCATAAAAACCGTTAGATGATTGTACCTGAGTTTACGTCGCATCGCGACGCGGCGCCTGGCAGTGGTGACGTAACGTTGATTGTGTAAAAAGCGAGAGGGTGTAAGTTGGCTTTGCCTAGCAAGCGAAGCCGTTCCTGGAAAGGAGACCTACACCCGATGGCGAAGATAATCCGGATTGAGGAGCATTTCCAACATTTTCTGAACGAAGTGAAGGAGAGTTTCTGGGGGGATCTGTACGGGCAGACGCGGCAAGCCTGGAAGAAGTTCTTGGAGCTGGAA
>DASRER010000024.1 GCA_035651995.1 Terriglobales bacterium
GCGCCGACGAACCCGACCGATGGTGTGCTTTGTGAACGTCAAAAGCGTGGACCGAATCATCTACTCCATTTTCCAGAGATTTACCCTGGAATGGAAAACCCGCACCCTCAAGCTATTTACACAAGCCGCGTGACATCACCGAGGAAGCGGGCGTAACATCCGGGCAGTGAACTTTCCGGAACTTGGCATGCCAGTTCCGCCACGCCGTCAGTACTCCAGCTCAACTCCGGATGCAGCCGCTGAGGCATTGTTCGCAGGGCCCGATGTCCACAATTGGCCTTCCGCTTGGCGTCGCAATGATTGCCTACCTGGTGAGGAGGCGGCAGATTTTCAGCTGAGCCGGACTCCGTCCACGAACCCGCGCATCGCCCGCGCCACCTGCTCGGGCTGCTCGAGCGGCGCGTAGTGTCCGGCGGCAGTGATGCGCTGCAACTTGCTGCCGGAAATCCCGCGCTGCATCAGCTCGGCGTCGGCCTGCGGCGTGACGATGTCTTCGTCGCCGACAAGAATGAGCGTCGGCACATTGATCGTCTTCAGCGTGGGAACGGAGTCGGGACGCGCCGCCATGCCGTGCTGCACGGCGACGATGCCGGCCACCGTCGCGGTGCTCATCATCTGCCGCGCCGCGTCGGCGATGTCAGGACGGTTGCGCCGCGTGCTCTCTCCGACGAGGCGCTCCACGCTCTTCTCCACGAACCCGGCGGGCCCGGTCTTCTGTACGTCTTCGGCGGCCTGCAAACGGGCGCGCCGGGCTTCGTCGCTATCGGCCTGAGCCTTGGTGTCCACCAGGATCAGCGCTGCCACGCGCTCGCGATGCCGCCGCCAGAATTCGAACAGGATGTATCCGCCGATGGAGTTGCCGGCAAACACGGCGCGGCCGGCGCCCGCGTCGTCGAGCACGCGGACCAGGTCGGCAGCGTGCTTTTCCATGGTGGCCGGGCCGTCGCCGGGTGGCGACTGGCCGTGTCCGCGCAGGTCCGGCAGGATTATGCGATAGCGCGCCGCCAGTTCCGCCGCCGCCGGCGCCCACACGCCGTGGTGCGCAGGAAAGGGATGCAGCAGCACCACTGGCGGGCCATTTCCCAGGACCTGGTAAGCGATCTCGGTGTCGCCGCTGCGGGTCTGCACCTAAGCAGTATGCGCCACGCCGGGGCTGGCGGCCGGCACGTCAACGCTCTCGGGCTCCTCCGGGATCACGATCCACGCAACGATGTACGCAATGATTCCGAGCGGGAACACCATCAGCGCCACCACCACCCACACCAGGCGCACAACCGTGACGTCGAGATTCCAGTAGTCGGCCATGCCCGCCGCCACGCCGCCGATCTTGCGGCCAATCCGCGGCCGGAACATCTTCTTCGGCGGATGCACCATGCCCACCGTGCGCGCGCAATACGCGCAAACGTTGGCGTCGTCCTGAATCACTTTGCCGCACCAGTTGCAGTACATATCTCCTGCCCCCTGATGGTTAGATACGAGGCCCTGTACTGGTGGGTTCCCCTCGCCTCATATCAATTGTTCCGATAGGGCGACTTCAGCCGCTTGCGCGCCAATTCCGCCAACTGCGTGTTGCCGTCTGCGGAGATCGCGGCCTGGTACTCCTTGAGCGCCTGATCACGCTTTTCCAGCAGGTCGTACATTTCGCCGGCGGCGACGCCGGAGCGCTGCCGTATGTCAGGCCCGGCGTTCGGCTGGTGCGCGGCCAGCGAGTAGGCGTCGGCCGCCTGCTGGTATTCGCCGCGCCCGCGCAGGATCTCGCCCAGGTCGAAGTTGGCGAACTCAAGCCGCGGATCGAAGAACGTGCCCTTGCGCGCCTGGTCGAGCAACTTGCGGTAGGCGTCGAGCGCGTCCTGGTTCTTGCCCCAGTCCTTGAGCAGGTTTGCCTCTTCCAGCGCGAACAGGTAGTTGTGCGGATACGCGGCGGTGAGCGTGCGCACCACCTCGAGCGCTTCGCCGTAGCGCTGCTCGCGGCGCAGGAACAGCGCCAGGGCGACGCGCGCGTCCACGCTGGTTTCCTTGCCGTCTTTCGCGGCCTCGCGCAGGTATTCCAGCCCCTTGGAGCGGCTGCCGCTCAAGCCGACGATGGAAATCGCCGCCTTCACTGCCCACGGCAAGCTGCCTGCGACGTAGTTGTGCACGCCGACCACGGTTTTCGCGTCGGCGTACTTCGGGTCGAGCTCCAGCACGCGCTGGTGATCGCGCCGCGCCCCGATGGCGCTGCGCAGCGCCGCGAACCAGGCCTTGTCCACCAGCCCCAGGTACGTCGCCCACAGCCCGCGGGTGACGCCGCGCGCGTAGAGTGCCGCAACGTCGTTGGGCGCCGCCTGCAGTTTCTGCCCGGAGAGCTGCAACGCCTGCTCCACCAGCTGCCGGATGCGCTCCCGCGTCTTGGCATCGATGGGCACCGGGCGCGTGTTCTTCACGAAGCTGTCGCCGGAGTAGAGCGTGCTGTTGAGCGCGCCGGCGCGATAGAGTTCGCGGAACACCAGCGCCGCCAGCAGGTGATTCAGCGCCCCGGGGTCGTCGGGACGCATCTCGACGACCTTTTGGAAATCGCGGACGGCGACCTCGTAGTTGGTGTCGTAGTACTGGTCCCAGCCGTTGCGGGTGAGCGTTTCGGCGTTGTCGGCCGGGACGGAAGACGCGCCGGAGGGCTCCGGCGCAGCCGGCGTCGCGCGGGCGGCGATGAGCATCGCGGCCACAAGCGCCCGCGTTACCAATTTTTGGTAAGGTCTCATGCCGAGAAGCTCTTGGGAGTTTACCCGATAGAGCTTGACGTGAGAAAACAGCTACATTCCTCTCCCCTGAAGGCCAAACGACAACATGCAACTCAAGTCAATGAAAGAGTTTTACAGCGAAGCCGAGGCGGCCAAAGAATTGGGGATTTCCATCGCACGCCTCCACGTAATTCTCGATGAGCACCTGTTCAGCGACGGCACGGCACGGCCCGACGAGCTGACCTTCCGGCAGTCCGACCTGGTGCTGCTGGCCTTCTGGAACAAGTGCACTCCCTACCCAAAAGTGGTGCGCATGCCGCGCCGCAACTGACACGATTGCACCTGCAAAGACGCGGCAAAACCGCCCGTAACAGGTAAAAGTTGCCTGCGAGGGCTGCCGCTGCTGCTTCGGGTACTTCATAACTCATTCCAATTCAGCTTCTTGCCGCCCGCAGGTTTTGGCCTTGCGCGTGCGAACGTTCCTGTGGAGGTCAGGCCCATGAGTGAAGCGGCAAGAGATCTGCATGAGCGCCAGGAGTTCTGGCGTCCCGCCATGGATGCCAGCCGCACCCGCGAAGCCGAGCGCGTACTGAGCGCGCGCGCCGAAGCCTGCGCCGACTGCGGCACCGAGTTCGCGCCCGGCGCTCGCTTCTGCCATGCCTGCGGCGCACAGCGTCCGGCGGAGGTTCCGCGCGGCGCGCGTTCGGCCTCGGGGTTCAGCCTGTCGCGCTATTTCGACTTCGAACAAATCCGCAGCGGGCTGGGATTGAGCACCGCGTCGCTGATCTTCTTCTTCGCCGGATTGATCTGCGCCGTGGCCGCGATTGCCACCGGCATCGTCTTCAGCGCTACCACCCTGCTCGACTGGCAGGCGGTACAGTTGTGGCGCATCGAGTGGATGCTGGCCGCCATCGTCGCGTTCGTGGCGGGCCTCCTGCTCAAGAAATAGCGTCCGAATCCTGTTGGTCGAACCTGTTGGCAAGCCAAAGGCGCCCGTAACGGGGCGCCTTTTATTTTGTCGTCGCTTTTTGTTTTTCCGCGAAGCGGACCTATTCCTCGTTCTTCGTCTGCGCCACTTCCACGCTGGTCGCGCGATAGCCGCGTGGCTGGAACTGCGCGGTCACGGTGACCTGCGAGCCCACGCGCAACCCATCGCGCCGGCTCACACGCGCGGGATCGAAGCTCAGTTCGTAGGTCTTGTCATCGCTCTGATTGTGGACCGCCATCACGCCGGTGGCCAGGTTCAGATAGGTCACGGTTCCCGCAAAGGTGAATGGCGCCCCCGGCACGGCCAGCACGGCAATCTCCTGCGCCACGCCGCGGGAACGATCTCCCGCGGCAAAGCGGACGCTGATCAGCGCTCCCGGCTGGAGATCGGCCGCGCTGGCCGTTTCGCCCTGCTTGCTGAACCTGGTGGCGTTGTCGACGCGGAACCGCACCGGCCGCAACGACAGTTCGTCGCGCACCGAGACCACGCCGTTGCGCGCATCGTAGCCGAGCACCTGCCCGCGCGCGTCGGCCGGCGATGACTGCGTGCGAACGTGGATGTTGCGCGCGAAGACGTGTGGCCCGTCGAGCATGGTGTCCACCCAGACGCGGTCGCCCTTGTGGATCGCCAGTTGCGTGGTCTCTACGCCGTCGCGATAGATGTGCGTGCGCTCATCGAACCGCACCTTCATGCTCTTGCCGCCGCCGAACGGTTCGATCGTCATGCGGCTGCGGATACCATCCATGCTGCGCACATGCCCGCCGATCAGCGTGACCTTGCCTTCCGGCATCGGCGGCACGTCCAGATATGGATCGGGACCCTTCTGCGCGGCCGGCGCGCCGGTGGCCGACGGATCGAAGATGGTCGTGGTCGGCATCTTCGGGCCGGGATCGGGAGCCGTGGCCGGCGAGGCAGCAGCGGCTTCCACGCCGGACCGGGTCGGTACCGCCGACGAGGCCGGCGCCGGGACGTCACTCGGCGGCTTCGGGACTGCCTGATTGCTTTGCGCGGCCGCGAAGACGCCGCACATCGGAACTGCCAGGGCCAACGGGAACAGCAGTGAAAGACGTCGCATGATGTGGACTCGGAAAGCCGGGACTCGGAAATACGAGAGAACTCCTTCGGCACGTTTGGATGCACGTCCCGAGCGCGCGGTGGTGTGACCTGCTGCCCTGGCCTCGGCGTTGTAGCCATGGCGCCTCGCCGGTCGGCACACCAGCAATGCTGTTTCAGGCCAACCCACCCCGCGGGCGCCCCGCTCAAGCCCTCCGTTGGCTTGAGCGGGGAGTTTTCTCCAGCTGATCTCCGGCCCTAGCCGAGGCCACACCGCAACCTTTTCTCCCATCCAATCGAGAGGCAGCCCTGCCTGCGGCATGGCAGGCGGGTTGCTCTCAGGTCCGTGGAGGTCCCCCTTGCGTAGGCTCCGTTCCCTGTCCCTGCTGCTGGCCGTCGCACTCGTCACGCTCGCGGCCGGCGCCGCTGACATGCGCATCACCCTGCCCAAGCGCACCAAGTACACTCCGGTGCAGCAGCTCAATCGCGACGGGGTGAAGGCGCTCGAGAAGCGCGACTTCAGGAAGGCCCGGCAACTCTTCTACAAAGCTTACCTGCTCGATCCCGACGATCCCTTCACGCTGAACAATCTTGGCTACATCTCGGAGCTGGAAGGCGATATCGACCGCGCGCAGCGCTACTACGCGCTCGCCGCCGACATGAGTTCGGAGGCGATGGTCGACACGGCCACCAGCCACGAGGCCGAGGGCAAGCCGGTGGCGCAAATCGCCGGCAGCGCCGAAGACAACTCGCTGCAGATCAACCGTCTCAACGTCGCCGCCATGTCGCTGCTGATGAAAGACCGCATCGGCGAGGCCGAGCAGCTGCTCGGACGCGCGCTGCAGCTCGACCACAGGAATCCTTTCACGCTGAACAACATCGGTTACACGCGCGAAAAGCAGGGCGAGCTAGATTCGGCGCTGAGCTACTACACCGCTGCCGCGGCGGTGAATTCCAGCGAGCCCATCGCCGTCACCGCCAACAACGACTGGCGCGGCCGCGCCATCAGTGACGTGGCGCGGCGCAATGCCAGCAAGGTGCGCGACGTCATTCGCCATCAGTCCGACGATCCCACGGCGCAAGTGGCACGGCTCAATACGCGCGGCGTGTACGCGCTCAATCGCAACGATCGCCGCGCCGCCCGCGAATACTTCCAGAAGGCCTATCGCTTGGACCAGGAAAACGCATTCACGCTGAACAATATGGGATATCTGGCCGAACTCGACGGCGATCAAGAAACCGCGCAGTTCTATTACGACAAGGCACGCGAAGCCGAAGAGGCCGGCAACAAGATTGGTGTGGCCACGCGCAAAGACGCCGAGGGCAGGCCGCTCGCCGAGGTCGCCGAGCGCAGCAATGAAAAAGTCGACGCCAGCATGCAGGCGCTGGCCGAATTGCGCCGCCGCCAGGGCGGTCCCGTCGTGCTGAAGCGGCGCGACAATACGCCGGTCGTCGAGCCGGCGGCGCCGCCGCGCCTGCCCGCAAGCGACCAGGGCGTGCAGGGCCCGCCACACGCGGCGCCGCAGCCACCGCCGCCACCGCCGCGCTGACCAACCCGCACAAGCGGGCGCCCCACTCAAGTCCTCTTCCGGCTTGAGCGGGGTTTTTGAATTGCTCTACTCACATTGCGTACCAGAATTCCCACTGCTGGTAAGCTGCTGCCAGTCTTGCACCTCCTTCGGTCGAGCTAAACTGCTGCTTCGGAACAGCCTGGGACGGGCGCCTCGCTTTGGCAGCTGTTCTGCTCCCAATCCGGTGCTGTCCGGCCCGGTTTTACCCCAGTTTTCGCCCTGAACTGAATATGAAAGCCCTTGCTGCTGCGAAGCTTCCCTTCTTCGGTGGGAACTTCCTCGCGCCCGGCAACTCCGTCATCCACTTCTATTTCACCGAGCAGGAGCGTCTGCGCTTTGTACCGTTCCTGGCAGGCGCTCTGCGTGGCGGCCGCGGCGCAGTTCTGGCGGCGCCGGCCGGCGCGCTCGATGCGCTGAGCGCAGAGCTGTGCAAATCGCGCCCGGGCAACCGGCAGCCGCACTTTCAGCAGGTGGAGATCACTGCCGACCTGCCGGACAGCCTGCGCGCGCTGCTGGCCGCGGTCCGCCAACAGGTTGCGCGCTCCGGCACGGCCCGCGTTCTGATCGACTTTGCCGGGCTGGTGACGCACGAAGGAGTCTTCGAAGTGGAAGCCGACCTGAGCTCCAGCTTCCGCGAGCTGCGCCTCACGCACGTCACCCAGTACGACGGCAACTCCGTTTCGGCCACCGTCACGTTGGAGCAATTCAAGACGCACTCGCTGGCGGTGGTCGGCGACGCGTTCTACTACGAGAACCGCCGGCACATTTCTCCGGAGGTCTACTTCCGCCGCCGCGCCACCGCCGCCACCGCCAAGGGTTGACTGAAAACCTTCTCACCGCAGATCGCAGAGAACGCAGAGGAATGAACTCAGAAAATCTCTGCGCTCTCTGCGCCTCGGCGGCGAAAGGCGTCTTACCCCCGCCCCGGAAAATGGTTCAGCGGGCCATTTCCCCGCCCCATCGGCACGGCCTGCTCAATCGCGCGCGCCACATAATCCCTGGCCAGCTGCACGGACCCGTCCAGCTTGTGCCCCAGGGCGAGGTTCGCGGCCAGCGCCGCAGCAAACGCGCAACCGGTGCCATGCGTGGAGCGCGACTCAATCCGGCGGCCCGCGAACTGGCGCGCGGAGCCGTCCGCTGCTCTGAGCAAATCAATGGGAGGATCCAGGTGTCCGCCGGTGATGACCACGTTCCGCGCTCCCAGCTGCTGCAGCCGCTCGGCGGCTGCGCGCATTTCGCTCGCATCGCGCACCGGTCCGCCGGTAAGCGCTGCCGCTTCGTCCAGGTTCGGGGTGATCACGGTCACGAGCGGCAGCAACCGCGTCTTCAAAATCTCCACTCCGGCCGCGTCGAGCAGGTCCGCGCCGGACGACGATTTGATGATGGGATCGAGCACCACGTGCGGCACCGGGCTGGCGCTCAGGAAGTCAGCTACGGTTTCGGCGATCCTCCCCGTGGCCAGCATCCCGATGCGGATCGCCGCCGGGGGTAGGTCTTCGGCCAGCTCGTCCAGCGTTTGCCGCACCAGCCCCGGCGATAGCGGCTCCACCCGCCGCACGCCGGTTGTGCTCTGCACGGTCAGCGCCGTGATGCAGCCCACCCCATAGCAGCGGTGCGCCGCCAGCGTCTTGATGTCGGCGGTCACACCGGCACCCGACGAGGGGTCGAAACCCGCGATCGTCAGCACCACCGGCTGTGTCGGCCCAGGGGTCATGCCGGAACTCTACCGGATGGGGGTCCACGGAACAAAGAGTGTCCCCCATTTGCCACAGTGCCACTTCCAGAATGGGCCTTGTTGACCAGCTTGGTTCCCTCGCATCCTGAGGGCCTTAACACCGTTGTCGAGGCCGCAAGTGGGCCTCGCGCCGACGTTTCAGCCTGCATTGATCCGGGTAACTTTTTCGTGCCGGCGTTACGAAAGATCAAACCATCGGACAACGCGACCAACCCCTTCCACATCATAGACATGCGTTCAAGTTGTTCTCCCCTGTTTCGGCCACCGCCACGGCGTCTTTGGGCCCCGAACTTTGACGGTAGACCCAATATTTTCATATAATTACAAGATTCCCAGGGTGGGGGAGGCATATCTGAGAAACGAGGTGTTGAATGAGACGAGTACTGAGGCTCTTCCTGGCGACCGCTGTTCTGGCCACCAGCCTGGCTGCAGCACCCGTTGAGAAGAACAACTCGGGCCCCCGATACGAAGCAAAGAAGCAGCAAGCGGACCAGAAAAAGTCGCCTAAGAAGGCCAAAACCAAGCCGCCTTACCAGGTAGGCCCAGCCTCCTGGTACGGCAAACAATTCGACGGCAAAGACACCGCCAGCGGCGAACCCTTCGACATGTTCGCCCTGACGGCGGCCCACCCCACGCTTCCCCTCGAAACCAGGGTGAAGGTCACCAACCTGCGCAACGGGCGCTCGGTGGTGGTGCGGGTGAACGATCGCGGCCCTTACATCCCGGGCCGGATCATCGACCTCTCCTATGCCGCCGCTTCGCTCCTCGAGCTGCGTGAGCGCGGCGTGGAGCGAGTGCGCCTCGACCTGGTCCCCGAGGAGCCCGGCGTGATCGCGTCGAATCTGTCTGGCACCTACTAGCAAGCGGGAGTAAACTCGGTCGAATGAATCGGCCCGTCACTTTGCCGCCGCCGGAAACGCGGACGGCAGTTGCTGGCGGGCCGTTCGCTTCTCTGCCGCCGCGCGACCGAATCATCGTCGCGCTGGACGTCTCCACTGCCGGCGAAGCCCGCAAGCTAGTTTCAACCCTGGCGGACGTGGTCTCGACTTTTAAGATCGGCAAGCAACTGTTCACCGCCGAAGGTCCGGCGATCGTGCGCGAGTTGGTGGGCGCGGGGCACGGCGTTTTCCTCGACCTCAAGTTCCACGATATTCCCACCACCGTCGGCGCCGCCGTGCGCTCGGCTGCGTCCCTGGGCGTGAAGATGCTCACCGTGCATGCCGCCGGCGGCTCAGCCATGCTGCGCGCCGCCGCCGACGCTGCGGCGCAATCGGTGGCGCGCCCGACCGTGCTTGCGGTGACAGTGCTTACGAGCTTCCAGGAAAACGACCTGCGCGAGACCGGCGTTTCCGGCCGCGTGGTGGACCAGGCCTTACGCCTGGGCGCGCTGGCGCTCGGCAATGGATGCGGCGGCCTGGTGTCGTCGCCACGCGAGGCGGCGGAACTGCGCCGCGAACTGGGCGCGGGATTCGCCCTGATCACGCCCGGCATTCGTCCCGCCGGCTCGGAAGCGGGCGACCAGGCGCGCGCCGCCACGCCTACGGCCGCGATTCAGGCGGGCGTGACGCACCTGGTCGTCGGGCGTCCCATCACCGCCGCTGCCGATCCCAGCGGCGCCGCGACGCAAATTTTGGAAGAGTTGAGGGCCGCGATCGCGAACCGGGGCTGAAGCCCCCATTGATGAGCTGCTTTTCGCCGGGCTCAAGCCCGGCGCTCCCACCGCAAGGCCCAAAAGTTCCCAGCGCAAGACCCAGAAACGAAAACGCGCAGCGTAAGCCGCGCGCTGTTTTCCCAGGAAACGAGGACCGATATCTGGGAACTAGAGTTTTTCGAAGAACTCACAGCCCGAGCACGAAATGTAGATTCCGCCGGGGATGTTGCGCTCGCGGTCTTTCATGCGCTTCACGATGCGGGTGGGCTTGCCGCACCTGGGGCAGTCGGTGCTCTTGCTGGTGTCCATGACCTTCTTGCGGTCGGCTGTCTTGGCGATCTTCGCCATCGTCTCTCTCCTGGCAGTCGTGTGCCCCGGCGTGCCGGAGCGAAATTTTCGGGAGTAAAGCCTGAAATTCTGGTTCCCGATCGCCAGGCGGCGACGGGCCGGTTCATCTACTCGCCGTGGTCTTCTATTCTACATGACGTGCACATTTGGCTGCCGTCTCGCGCTTTGATACGCTGATGTGTTTGCGCGGCGGCCCGAATGCGCCTTTGTTTCCTTTGTGCCCTTCGTGTCCTTCATGTCCTTTGTGTTTAAGCTTTTGACTTTCGCGGAATAACGTTCATATGCCGGTTTTCAAATTCAAAGGCGTTGACTTCATCGAGTTCGATTCCCTGCTCAGCGACGACGAACGCCTCGTCCGCGACACCTCCCGCCGCTTCATCGAAGAGAACCTGGTCCCCATCATCGAGCAGTGCAACCGCGACGGCCGCTTCCCGCGCGAACTGGTAAAGCCCATGGCCGACCTCGGCTTCTTCGGCGCTTCATTGAAGGGCTATGGGTGCGCCGGCATGTCGAACGTTGAGTACGGACTCGTGATGCAGGAGCTGGAGCGCGGCGACTCGGGCGTGCGCAGCTTCGTCAGCGTGCAGTCGGCGCTGTGCATGTATCCCATTTACGCCTTCGGCAGCGAAGAGCAGAAGCAGAAGTGGCTCCCGCCGATGCAGCGCGGGGAAAAGCTCGGCTGCTTCGGACTCACCGAGCCGCAATTCGGCTCCAATCCCGGCGGCATGCTCACGCGCGCCAAGAAAGTCGGGAACGAATACGTCATCAACGGCGAGAAGATGTGGATCACCTCCGGCTCCATCGCCGACGTCGCCGTCATCTGGGCCAAGGTGCAGGACGAGGCCGACCGCGGCGTTGAAACGATTCGGGGCTTCCTGGTCGAAACCGATCGCCCGGGCTTCAAGGCCGACGACGTGCACGGCAAGTGGTCGCTGCGCGCTTCGATCACGTCGGGCCTGTCGCTGCAGGACGTTCATGTGCCCGCGTCGAACCTGCTGCCCGGCTCGGGCGGGCTGAAGTCGCCGCTCATGTGCCTGAACCAGGCGCGCTACGGCATCGCCTGGGGCGCGATCGGCGCGGCCATGTCGTGCTACGACACCGCGCTGCAATACTCGCAGGTGCGCAAGCAGTTCCACGACGCGCCCATCGCCTCGCACCAGCTCGTGCAGGAAAAGCTCGTCTGGATGGTGAGCGAGATCACCAAGGCGCAACTGCTCGCGCTCCACGTCGGGCGCCTGAAGGACAGCGAGCGCGCGGGCCATCAGCACATCTCCATGGCCAAGCGGAACAACGTATGGATGGCGCTGGAGTGCGCGCGCCTGGCCCGCGACATCCTCGGCGCCAACGGCATCGCCGACGACTACCCGATCATGCGCCACATGATGAACCTGGAGTCGGTGAAAACTTACGAAGGCACGCACGACATCCACGCGCTGATCATCGGAGGCCACATAACCGGTATCGACGCGTTTTGAAGATGCACTCAGCAGTCAGCAATCAGCACTCAGCCAGCGCACTTACCAATGCCCTTGACGGCTGAATGCTGACTGCTG
Organism: Terriglobales bacterium; assembly: GCA_035651995.1. Lineage (NCBI taxonomy): Bacteria > Pseudomonadati > Acidobacteriota > Terriglobia > Terriglobales > Terriglobales bacterium. The sequence continues at coordinate 11,617 of DASRER010000024.1, forward strand.
AATGCTGAGTGCTCAAGGAGCCCTCATGCCCACCCAATCGCCGACTTCCGCCCAGCCGCAGCCCACCGGCGCCCACGTCAACACCAAGCACCTTGAGTTCGAACTCGCGCTCGAGTTCCTGCGGGTGGTGGAAGACGCCGCCATCGCCGCCGCGCACACCATGGGACAGGGCGACCGCGAGCGCGCCGACGCCGTCGCCGTCGAGGCCATGCGCAAGACCATGGACACCGTCCACATGCAGGGCACGATCGTCATCGGCGAGGGGGAGCGTGACGAGGCGCCCATGCTCTACATCGGCGAGCACGTCGGCGCCAAAAATCTCGGCGGCCTGGCGTTCCCCGAAGTGGACATTGCCGTTGACCCGCTCGAAGGCACAAACCTCTGCGCCACCGGATCGCCCAACGCCATCACCGTGCTCGCCGCCTCCGAGCGCGGCGGCCTGCTGCACGCGCCCGACTGCTACATGGAGAAAATCGTCGTCGGGCCTTCATGCAAGGACGCGGTCGACATTGACGCGCCCGTGAAGTTCAACCTGAAGGCCATCGCCACGCGCCTGAACCGCAGCGTGAGCGACCTGGTGGTGATGGTGCTCGACCGCGATCGCCACAAGAAGCTGGTGGACGACATTCGCGCCGCCGGCGCGCGCATCAAGCTCATCAGCGACGGCGACCTCTCGGCCGGCATCGCCGCCGCCGTCATCGGCACCGGCGTTCACTGCGTCATGGGAACCGGTGGCGCGCCTGAAGGCGTAATCACCGCCGCCGCGCTGCGCTGCCTCAACGGGCACATGCAGGGACGGCTCGTCATCAACAAGCCGGAGCTGGAAGAGCGCATCGCCCAGATGGGCATCAAGGACAAGAACCGCATCTACACCGAAAAAGACCTCGCGCCGGGCAAGCACATCATCTTCGCCGCAACCGGCGTGACCGACGGGTCGCTGATGCGCGGCGTCCGCTTCTTCGGCGAGGGCACGCGCACCAGCTCGCTGGTCATGACGCTGGAAACCGGCTCCATCCGCTTCGTGGATTCCATCCACCTGGCCAAGAAGCCGGATGTGAAGGTAAGGTTCGCGTGAGGCAGTGGAAAGGGGTAGTGAATCGTGGATAGCACAAGTTCGTTGCGCCTTTGACGTTGACTATCCATTATTCACTTTCTAACACCATGACGGAGACGCTTAAGGCACCGCGCTGGAACATCGCTCCCTACTTCATCGTCGACGACGTCGTCTCGACCGCCAACTTCTACCGCGACAAGCTCGGCTTCCGGTACGAGCGCTTCTGGGGTGAGCCGCCGTGTTTCACCATGGTGTGGCGGCGCGGCGTGGTCCTCATGCTCAGTCAGCCGGAAAAGACCGGCGTCATGCGCCCCAACGGCAACGCCCACTCCGACCCCGATTGCTGGGACGCCTACATTTGGGTGGATGATGCCGACGCGCTGCACGACGAGTTCAAGAGCAAGGGCGTGACCATCGCGCGGCCGCTCTGCGACCAGATGTACGGCAACCGCGACTTCGACATCCTCGACTGCAACGGCTACCGGCTGTGCTTTGGCCACGACATCGGGGGCAAGCGCTAGGCGCGAGCCTCCCGCCACGGATGATAACGATACGCGCTTGGATCAGCTGCCGTCGCTCTACTTCGGCAGGTCGCCGGACAAAACAGCAAAGTTGCCGTCATTGCCGGGGACCAGAAACGTCACGCGATCCGATTGAATGCACGCGGTCATGCCTTTGACGGAGGATTGGAACGCGACCGTGCGTTGCCCGCTTTGTGGATCGTAGGCGGCAAAAACGACGCTTCTTTTTCGTGTTTTGGTGACCGGATCGAGTTTCGGTTCGCTCTGGAAGCGTACAAATAGTCTGTCGCCCGCCGAATGCAACTCGAGTGCTTGCGCCCCAGGCATTGGGGGTTCGAGCTTCAGCTCACGCAACAGCTCTCCTCGTTCAGAGATCACTTGTACCCGTGGTGGTGTCGATGCTTTCAGCAAGTACACTGAGCCGTCCGTACCAACGCGAGCATCACCATTTTGAATGGTTGGGTTTGTTGTGGCGGTCGACGACTCCGGTCCATTGTCCGAGTCGCTAGTGAGGTCTCGCACGATGCGGGCATCCGAGTCGAAAACGGCGGTCAGGGTTTTTCGCTGTGACTCGCCGCCTGTTTTTCCTTCGGAGGGAATTCCCGAGAGCAAGAACCCGCCGGAGGGGAGAGCCAGGAATACATACGGCTCGAAATGAGTCTCGAACTCCGCCCGGCCAACATATTCCCCATCTTTCGTGAATGTGACCAGGTACTCATGAAAAACTGTCTGGTTTTCCCAATCACTCACGATCTGGTAAACCTTGCCCACGCCGCCCACGGTGTACAGGAGTGAGGTAAAGTGCTCGCTCAGGCCGGGTACCCGCTTCGGATCAAACCGCCGCACCTCCTTGCCGTTCGAACTGATCCGCACTAATGGGTTCTGAAGGGCACTACCCTTGCCGTCAAAGGTTCGAATGTAGATGTTTCCGTCACTATCGCAGCGAATTGGCCCAACCACTGTCCCTACCGGAAGAGTGGTTGCCGTAGGTTGCCCCGTGCTCCCTATGGTGGTGACCGCGATCTGCGCGCCGCTCTGCTCCTGGTTCACCGCGGGATCATCGGCGGCAGAAGCGCGAAGAGCACTCAGCACAATGATCAGGCTCAATACCGATAATTTGCTCATAGACCCTTGGCCTCCGGCGCTGTCTCAAGATACTCCGCCAGGCTAACGAACTCCCCTTGGCAGTTCCGCGCATAGACTCTGGATGCGAACCTGCGAAGTCCCGGGTTCTTAATCAACCCGCTAACTTCACAGGGGTGAAAGCAGATGCAGCCCATCTCAACCACCGTGTTGCTCAACACATACCGTCTGAGCAAGACACCTGATGGGACTCAGTGGAGCAACAGCCTGAGCATGAGGGGCCGTTGTAGCAAGTCCAGGTCATTGCACTCTCATCGCACAATGGGCATCGAGTCGGAACCTGCTGTAGCTTCATGCAGTCCTGCCCGCTGGCCAGACTACTAAGGGACAGGAGAACTACCAGAAGGAGGGGGGGCCGAAAAGCACTTCTTCATATGGCCTCCATGCGCGTATCCGCGCTGGCCCTTGGATTCATTCCATTTTAGCTCAGGTTGCCCCACCTGACGATGGCTACGTTTCCCAAAATGGGATTTCGAGCGCGCCTCCCTACGTTCGTGCCGCAGAGCAGCGCGGCGCGAACGTGGGGTCTGCCTGGTCGTAGTGGCGCCTGTTCAATTGCCGCGCGTACCGCTGGCTTTACTTTGACTCAGCAGGAAGTTAATTGCGCTTTCAAATTCGGCGAATGGGCGAGCGCCGACGATGAGCTGGCCCGTCAACTGGTCTTGCGACGTTGATGCCAGTAGGCCTCATGTCAGGCATCAACGGCGAAAAAGCGCAGTTCAACCGCAAACGCAAGCACCGCCAGGGGAGATGCGAATGAGTTTACTAGAAGAGGCCGGGGCTAGAGCCCACGTCATGGCGCGACGTTGTTCACCGGGCTGAAGCCCGGTGCTTCCACCGCCGCCAGGCCCGATCGCGTGGGGGCTGAATGCTGAGTGCTGATTGCTGAGTGCCGCTGTTACTGCTTCACGAACTCGAAGCCGTAGCGCAGGCCGTTGCGGTTGCGGACGATCGCAGGCACGCGCTTCACCGGCGATCCGTCGCCGAGTTCGTAGATGAGCGTTACCTGCGTGCCCACCTCCAGATCAACATTGATAAAGACGGCGATGCCGGTCTGGCTGAGGTCGCTGGAGCGCCCGGTATAGGTGGCGCCGTTGTGCACCAGCGAGACGGTGAAGACCATTTTGTAGCGCGGCTGGACGCGCCGCTCCTCGCGCGGCGCGGCGGGCTCCTCGCGGCCAAACCACCGGCGAATGCCTGCCAATAGCGGGCTCATGGGCGCTCAAAAAGCCTAATCCGGAGAGGCTACAGGATTCTGGGCGGGGCGCAAGTTACCGAAGGAATGACCTAACCCCGGTTTCGAGTTTCGCGTTTCCAGTTTCCAGTTCGGCGAGACTTTAAGGGCCGAACTGGCAACTGGCAACTTTCGCTAGCTGCGCAGTTTGGCCAGCAGGTCCTGGGGATGGACGGGCTTGGCGAGGATTTCGAACTCATGGCCCTGGGCGCGGGCGCTCTCCAGAAGGTCGGCGGTGGCGGCCTGGCCGGAGAAGAGCAGGATCTTGCAGCCGGGCAGGAAGTCACGGATGTGGATGGCGGCCTCGATGCCGTTCATGTCGGGCATGATGACGTCGCTGATAATCAGGTCAGGACGGACGCTGCGGGCACGCTCGACGGCAGCGGTGCCGGTGTAGACGGCGGAAGCCTCGTAGCCGTGCTGGTTGAGGATGATGGCGAGCGTGTCGGCAATGACGTGCTCATCGTCCACGACCAGCACTTTCGGCTTGAGGCGCGAGTTTTCCGCCATTACAGAGTTCCTCCAGCGGAAGAAGCCAAACTTCGATTATAGCCAAGCCGAGTGGAGCGCCGGGCGCCGCAATGGCCAGGCACACCCCGGAGACGGGCGAAACGCCAGGAAACAGAGATGCCGGACCGCGGCCTTGGGTAGCTCCGAGGAGCAGCCAACCCGCAAGCAGAGCAGCCGCGTCCTAGGTCGCGAAGAGGAGGAAGACCATGCGACGAGTGTATCTGTTCCCTGTCGCGGTGGTGCTGCTCGGCGCGCTGGCTGCGGGCCAAAGCACATCGCCGAGTCAGAGTACGCAGAATCCAAATTATCCGCCGACGCCGGCCTCGCCGGCGCCGGTGACGCCGCAGACGGCGCCCGCCCAGCCGGCGCAAGCGGCGCCGGCGCAGAACCCGAATTCTCCGCAGACGCCGGCCACGCAGCTGCCGCAGCAGGACCAGCAGCCGGCGCTGGGCCAGCGTGCGGTAGCGACAGGTTCGGGGCCGCAGGTGCCGCAGGGCACGGAAATCCGCGCCACGCTCGACAAGAAGCTCTCGAGCACAACATCCGTGGTGGGCGAGCAGTTCACCGCGACGGTGGCCGAACCCGTGCGCGCGGGCGACGGGTCGGTCGCGATTCCGGCGGGCTCCAAGATTGACGGCGAAGTGACCGAGGTCGAGCAGGGCAAAACGCTGCCCAGCGTCCGCGGCAAGGGCAAGCTGAACATGCGCTTCCGCGATGTGATGCTGCCCAGCGGCGCAGTGGCGCCGATCACGGCGACGCTGGTTTCGGTCAACAACACGCAGGGCTCCAAAGCCAGCACCGGGAACGAAGGAGAAGTGCAGGGCGGAACCACGGGCACCAAGGTCGCCAAGAACGTGGGGATTGGCGCGGGCATCGGAACGATTGCCGGGCTGATCTTCGGCAGCGCGATGAAAGGCCTGCTGATCGGCGCGATCGCGGGCGGCGGTTACGTGCTGGCGACCGGCGGCAAAGACGTCGTGTTGCCGGAGCAGACGGGACTGGTGCTGCGCGTGGACCAGCCGGTGATGGTGCCGTCCACGGGCGGGGATAGGTGAAGTCGGCCTCTTGAAAAACGCCGCCCTTGGGGCGGCGTTTTTTTTTGCCTCACGCGATGGTCCGTGATGGGTTGCCGGCGGGCGAGGGCGCCCGCCGCTACAACGTGCGGCAGCGTCGGTTGTCAGAGTTTGTTGAAGCCGTCGAGGGCGGCGACTTTGTAGGCTTCGGCGAGCGTGGGGTAATTGAAAACGGTGTCGCGGAAGTACTCGATGGTGCCGCCGATGGAGAGCACGACCTGTCCGATGTGGATGATTTCAGCGGCGCGATCGCCGATGGCGTGCACGCCGAGCAGCTTGAGCGATTGCGGATGGAAGAGCAGCTTGAGCATGCCCTCTTCGTCGCCCAGCATCTGGCCCTTGGCAAGTTCGGCGTAGCGGGCGAGTCCGACTTCGTAAGGGACTTTCGCTTTCGTCAGTTGCTCTTCGGTCTGGCCGACCATGGAAACTTCGGGAATGGTGTAAATGCCGTAGGGGATGACATTGTCGGGCATGTGCGCGGGAGTGCCAAACATGTGGCAACTGGCAAGGCGTCCCTGCTCCATGCTGGTCGAGGCCAGCGCGGGAAAACCGATGACGTCGCCGGCGGCGTAGATGTGCGGCACTGCGGTCTGGAAGAACTCGTTCACGGTGACGCGGCCGCGGTTGTCGCACTCCAGTCCCGCGGCGGCGAGGTTGAGCACGTCGCTGTTGCCCTGGCGGCCGACGGTGTAGAGCACGGCGTGTCCGTGCAGGACTTTGCCGCTTTCCAGGCGGATGAAGACGCGGTTGCGCTCGGGCTCGCGTCCGGCTTCGACCACGCGCTCGCCCAGGCGGAAGACGGCGCCCATGCGGCGCATCTGGAACATGAGGTTGTCGACGATTTCCTTGTCGGCGAAATCGAGCAGCGTGGGCCGCTGGTCCATGAGCGTGACCTTCACGCCGAGCGCGGCGAACATGGCGCCGTATTCCAGCCCGATGATGCCGGCGCCGACGACAATCAGCTCGCGCGGAATTTCGGGCAGGGATTCGACCTGGTCGGAATCGAAGATGCGCTCGCCGTCAACGGCGAAGGCGGGATCATGCGCAGGCCGCGTGCCGCAGGCGATGAGGACACGCTCGGCCTTGAGCTGCACCGGGCCGTTTTCGCCGCCCGCAACCTCGATGGTGTGCGGGTCGATGAAGCGTCCGCAGCCTTCGTAGGTGCTGACGCCGTTGCGGCGGAGCTGCGCCTTGATGACCTCGACCTCTTTTTCGCGGACGGCCTTGGCGCGAAAGACCAGGTCCTGCATGCTGAGGTCGTCTTTCAGCATGTAGTTGCGACCGTAAAACGTGCGCTGGCGAATGCCGCTGAAATAAAGGACGGCCTCGCGCAACGTCTTGCTGGGAATGGTGCCGGTGTGGACGCAGACTCCGCCGATATCGACTTTCTTGTCGATGATGGCGGCACGCTTACCCAGCTTGGCGGCGCAGATGGCGCCCTTCTGTCCGGCTGGACCGCTGCCGATGACGACCAGATCGTAGGATTTCTGGATCATGCTCGTTGGGGAGTGCGGGCATGGTAACAGACAACGCAGCATCGCTGGGCGACATCGTCGGACATGCTTCGGGATCCAAGTTTTCGAGTTTCGAGAACGGCAGCAGTGGCCAGAAAGGCCAGATCGGCATCGTTGTCCTTCGGCCGCAAACCGCGCGGCCTCCAGGATGACTCAGAGGAAAAGGCCATCTATACTGCGAGGCGCGCGCCTTGCGCGCGCGTTCGCCTGAAGGATCGGGCGGTTAGCTCAGCTGGTTAGAGCGCCTGCCTTACAAGCAGGAGGTCGAAGGTTCGAGTCCTTCACTGCCCACCAAAACCCCAGTCAGTGAAAAGTGAATAGTGGTCAGTGGATCGGTCCCTTCGACCCGCCGCCACGTCCTCCTCCAATAACACCGAGTGACTCATCCTAAGCCGGCATTCATGCATGCGCTGCCTAGCTGCGTGGAGTAATGACCGGCATCACGCCGCCCGACCCGAGATCAGAATGCGGGTAACAGCCGGCGCGAAATCGGAATCGTGTCCTGCCGCTGGTCCCCGTCAACAGCAGATTCAGAAGGTAAATCACGGACCACAAGTGTCGATGCTCCCACTGCTGGTGGAATCGCGCGTTCGAAGCCATCGATGCCTCGATTCCGGCCGAGATCGTTGCCGGGTTCGAGCAACATAGCTGTCGCAGCGATCCGCTGTGGGCGGATGCAACATAAACGCGAGGCCCGAGGTGACGTAACGTTGATTGTGTAAAAAGCGAGAGGGTGTAAGTTGGCTTTGCCTAGCAAGCGAAGCCGTTCCTGGAAAGGAGACCTACACCCGATGGCGAAGATAATCCGGATTGAGGAGCATTTCCAACATTTTCTGAA
>DASRER010000025.1 GCA_035651995.1 Terriglobales bacterium
GCGCCGACGAACCCGACCGATGGTGTGCTTTGTGAACGTCAAAAGCGTGGACCGAATCATCTACTCCATTTTCCAGAGATTTACCCTGGAATGGAAAACCCGCACCCTCAAGCTATTTACACAAGCCGCGTGACATCACCCTTTTATCTTCCTTTCAGTTGAAACAGCGACACTTTCGTGCTGCAATATTTGCCGTCATGTCCATGCGGCTCTCCAAGGGCAAGCTGTCGCACAAGGTGCTTCAGGATTACTTCGAAGCGCTGGCCGACAGCCCGGAGCAGCCCAGCAGCAAGCAGCGCGCCCGCCAGTTGCTGGCGTCGTACGCTGAGTTGCGCTTCCGCCTCTCCGGCGGCAGCCGCTGCCCGCTATGCCGCGCGCACGTGCGCCATGTGGTGCCGGTCACCGTTTATCGCAAAGACGGCAGCATCGCCCACTTCGCGTGCCTCTGCCATCGCTGCCTGGAAGGCGAACGTGCCCAGGCCGAGAAGCTTGAGATGCGGATCGGCAACGCGGAATGGGTGATGTGATTTGTTATTGGCTGTCTGTTATTTGTGATTGTTGCGGGATCGTGGCTGCCTGCGCGGCCGTCGCAAATAGGAAATAACCAGTCGTCAATAACAAATGGGCTACTTCTCCGCCACCATTTGCTCGACGATCAGGTCAATCGTCTCGAGCGCCCTGCGGCTGGTGAGGTTGTGATTGTTGGCGATCACGGAGAACACCAGCGTGTCGCCCCCGGCGGTCTTCACGTATCCGCTCAGCGCGTTCACGTGGCCGAGCGAACCGGTCTTGGCGAAGACGTGGCCGAGCGCGGGCGAATTGCGGAAGCGGTCGGCAAGGGAGCCATCCATGCCGGCGACGGGCAGCGTGTCGCGAAACGCCGCGTACCAAGGCTGCACGGAAGCGTAGCTGAGCAGCTTCACAATGGCGTGCGGCGTCACCAGGTTCTGCCGTGAGAGGCCCGAGCCGTCGTAGAACACGTACTCTTCGCCCTGTATGCCGGCCTGGGTCAGGAAGCCGTGCACCACTTCGAGCCCCGATTCGATGGTGCCGTTGGCGCCCTTCTCGCGGCCGAGCAGGCGCAGCGTCAATTCAGCGTGCAGGTTCTGGCTTACCTTGTTGATCACGCGCAGGTCCTGCAGGAACGGCTGCGAGTCGTAGCTGGCCAGCACGACCGGCTTGGGGAACAGGTTGGGGGGCACTTCGCTGCCGCCGCCGCCGCCCTGGGCCGAAGCCGTCGTGGTCACGGTAATGGTCGAGAGCTTGGCCAGTTCGGTGTGGCGTGTCCGCGGGCGCCCGTACACCACCACGCCGCGCTGCTCCAGCAGGCTGCGGAACAGCTGCGCCGCGAAGTTCGCCGGGTCTTCGATGGCAAGCGCCTCGTGCGCGCCCGAATCGTCGAGCGGGATGTTGCCCCAGAAGGTGATTTGGTTCGAGCCCGGCTCGCGGTTGATGTAGATCTTGCGGGGCTGCGTGCCCGGCGGCGTGGTCAGGATGCGGTTGTCCACGCGGTAGTACTCGGGGAAGGGGTTCAGGTTGATGAACGCCTTCTCGCCCGCGCGATCGGCCGGCATGATGTCGACGAAAACGACGTTGTCGTTGATGGTGAGCGCGGAAACGGGCGCGCCCCACTCCCAGACGAGATCGTCCTGCGTCCAGCCCTCGCCGTAGCGCTCGAAGGCGTACCAGGAATCGTCGCCCACAATGTCGCCGTCCACGTATTTCAGGCCCTTCTGCACCACCTGGTCAGCCAAGTCGGCGAGCACTTTGGCGGGCGGAAGCTTGCGCTCGGTGCGCGTGTTGTAGGGCAGCGTGCGCCCGGAAAGGTTCGGATCGCCGCGCCCGACCAGGATGAGATCGCCATTCAGGCGGCCGTACTTATCAATGGCGCCAGTCGTCTCTACGGTGGTGCGGAAGCGATAGTCGGGGCCGATGAGCGCCATCGCCGTGGCCGTAGTGAACAGCTTGGTGTTCGACGCGGGCGTGAACAGCTTGTCGGCGTTGCGCGAGTAAAGCGTGGCGCCGCTGTTGAGCGAAACCACCTCGATGCCCCAGAAGCCGCGGGAAACGTCTGTCTGATCGAGGATCTTGTCGATTCGCGCGCCGAGGGTGCTCTTGGAATCTTTTTTCTTGTTTGCAGCCGGAAGCGGCTGCGCAATCAGCGCAATCAGCAGCAGGAAAACGGCGGAGTAGCGCGCGCGCTGCATCGGGGTGAGTAGAAGTTTAGCACGGTTTCGTGCGCCTTTTCAGCGGGCGCTTGGCACGTGCAGCCACTGGCCCCGGTGGCAGCATTGGTGCAGCCGCGGTTCTCGAGAGCGGTGCGAACGGTCCTCGGCAGCTCCCGAACGCGCTCGGAGGCACGCGCTGGATGTCGCGCTCGGCCCCTGCCAGAACTGGGGCGGATAAGACTGCTGCGATGCAATCAGGAATGCGAGCCGAAGAACCACAAACGCGACCGTGTGCTCACCGCGTATTCTACTGGTAAATGCGCCCGAACTTCACATGGCGGCTCCGCTCGCGCACGCTGGCGCTCGGCCAGCGCACGCTGGTGATGGGCGTGGTCAACGTCACGCCTGATTCGTTCAGCGACGGCGGGCTTTACGTCTCAGCCGAGCGCGCCATTGAGCATGCGCTACGGCTTGTCGGGGAAGGCGCTGACATCCTCGATATCGGCGGCGAGTCTACGCGGCCCGGAGCGGGCGTTGGCACGACCGCGGCGGTCAGCGCGCAGCAGGAATCCGATCGCATTCTGCCTGTCATCGAAGGCGTACGGCGTGCGCGGCCGGACGCGATCGTTTCCGTGGACACGTACAAGGCCAGGGTCGCGCGCGCCGCCGTCGTGGCGGGCGCGGAGATCGTGAACGATGTCTCCGCCGGGTTGTGGGACGCGGCCATGCCGCACACCCTCGCCCAGCTCGGCTGCGGCGCCGTGCTCATGCACACCCGCGGCCGGCCCGACGAGTGGCGCAAGTTGCCGCCGGTGGCCGACATGGTTGCGCTGGTGAAGCGCGACCTGGCTGACCGCGCCCGCGCTGCGCTCGACGCCGGCATCGCGCGGGAACGCATTGTGCTCGATCCCGGCTTCGGCTTCGGCAAGAACTTCGAGGAAAACTATCCGCTGCTCGCCCGATTCGCCGACCTGCGCGAGCTCGGCTACCCGCTGCTGGCAGGGACGTCGCGCAAGAGCTTCATTGGGCGCGCGTTGGCGCGCGACGGCAAAGACCTTCCCGCCTCCGAGCGGCTGTACGGCTCACTGGCCGCCGCAACCATGACCATGCTCGCCGGCGCGCACATCGTGCGCGCGCACGACGTGGCGGCGACGGTGCAGGCGGCGCGGGTGGTTGAGGCGGCGCTGAGCCCTGGTTTGTCATCCTGAGCGGAGTCCAGGGTCCGCGTCGCGGACTCTGGCGGGAGTCGAAGGATCCCTGCCACTACCCCAACGTCGCGGTCGAATAGGGACGCTTCAACTCGCCTTCGCTGACGCTCAGACTTCGCTCAGGATGACAAAAACGAAGTCAGAACAATTTTTCGCTGTCCAGCAAGATCGTCACTGGGCCGTCATTCACCAACTCGACCTGCATCATCTCCTGGAAGCGGCCGGTTTCGCAGCGCAGGCCGGTCTCGCGAATCGCCGCCACGAAGCGCTCATATAGAGGGCGCGCCTGCTCGGGGCGCGCAGCGGCGAGGAATGACGGACGGTTCTGGCCGCGGGCATCGCCCAGCAGCGTGAACTGCGAGACCGCAAGCACGGCGCCGTCCACGTCGGCGGCGGCCAGATTCATCTTGCCGTCGGAATCATCAAAGATGCGGAGCTTGCAGACGCGCGCGGCGAGCGCCGTCGCGTCGGCTTCGGTATCACGCGCGGCGACCCCGAGCAACACGAGCAGGCCAGGCCCGATCTCACCAGCCACTTCGCCGTTCACAGTGACGCGCGCGCGGGAGACGCGCTGGACGACGGCTCGCATGTGCGCGAGCTTAACAGAGCGCGTGAACCACAAGGACGCGGAAACACGGAGAAAAGCCGTTTCACGCGAAGCAGACAAAGGTCACACGAAGCCCTTCGGCGAAGCCTTTGTGTGAAGTTTTTCTCCGCGTCTCCGCGGTCCAAACTTCTATCCCCGCGCGGCCGACCCCGCCGGCGCCACCGCCGCCGCGGCGCGCAGGATTGCCGCCGCCGACATCTCCACGTCCTTCTCGCTGGTGGACCAGTTGGAAACCGAGATGCGCATCGCCGCCATCTTGTGCCACGTGGTGCCGCTCAGCCAGCAGGCGCCGTCGCGCTGCACGTGCTCGATCGCCGAGCGCGTGGCCTCGTCGGAACCGTGGAAACGAATCAGCACCTGGTTCAGCACTACGTCGTTCAGGACGCGGACGCCGGGCTGCCCGTCGAGCAGTTTGGCGAACTGCCGGGCGCGGGCGCAGCAGCGCTCGACGAGGTCGCGCACGCCGCTGCGGCCCAAGTGACGCAGCGCCGCATACACGGTGAAGCCGCGGGCGCGACGGGAGAATTCGGGGGTCCAGTTGAAGTTGTCGCGCTCCTGCTTCTCGGAGTGGATCAGGTACGCGGCGGTAATGCCCATCGCCGCCTGGTGCGCCTCCGGGTGCGCACAGATCAAGAACCCCGAGTCGTACGGCACGTTCAGCCACTTGTGGCCGTCGATGGCCCACGAGTCGGCCAACTCGACGCCGCGCACGAGGTGTCGCAGCCGTTCGCTCACCGCGGCCCACAGGCCGAAAGCGCCATCCACATGCAGCCAGGTGGGGTGCGACTTGTCGCGCGCGCGGACCGCCTCGCCGATTTCGGCCAGCGGATCGAATGAGCCGGTGTTTACGTTGCCGGCCTGCGCACACACGATGGCGGGCCCCTGGCACTTGGCCAGCACGGCCTCGAAGTCGCTCGCGACCATCCGGCCCTGCGCATCTGTCGGGACGCGATGCGCCCGGGTGCCGAGCCCGACCATTCGCAGGGCCGCGAGGATGGTGGCGTGCGCTTCGTCGCTGATGACGATGTTGATGCGTGGCGCGCCGATAAGGCCCGCCTCTTCCACGTCCCATCCTGCTTTGCGCAGCACGGCGTGTCGCGCCGCCGCCAGGCCAGTGAAGTTGGCCGTTCCCCCGCCGGTCACAAATCCGACGCTTGCGCTCGCCGGCAACCCGAGTAGTTCGACCAGCCACCCCGCTGCAATCTCTTCCGTGACGGAGGCAGCGGGCGAAGTGGCGTACAAGCCCGAGTTCTGGTCCCAGATCGAGGTGAGCCAGTCGGCGGCGGTGGTGACGGGCAGGCTGCCGCCAATCACGAATCCGAAGTAGCGCGGGCCGGCGCTGGCGACGATGCCGCGATCGGCCGCCTCGGCCAGGTGGCGGACGACTTCCACGGCGTCGAGGCCGTCCTCGTTGAGCGGACCGCCGAGCGCGGCGCGCAGTTCTTCAACCGTCACGCGCGGGAACACGGGCCCGGTGGCGTTGCGTTCTTCGCGGCGTTGGATGGCGTCGATCACCTGATGGAGCAGCGCGTGGGTCATGGTGAACATCCTCGCATGCCGAAGCGTGGGGGCCGCTATCCGGGAACCAATAGCCAACCAGATGTGCGGGAGCCCAGAATGATTCGAAGAGTTTTCTCCGCTTGTTGCAATCCGTTGCATCCTCCCAGGTTCATGCCGTTGTGGGGGCCGCACTCGAAGCTGGACGTGCGATTGGCCACCAGCGGATGAAAAGCCAGCCCTCTGAGGAGCTTCCTCGTAGCGCGTCGTCCCTGATTGACGCGTCCTGCCTGCGCCGCTACACTGCTTCGCTCCCTCGTTTGCAATCAGGAGTCCGATATGCCCAAACAACGCGCCCTGTGGGCTTTTGCGCTCACGGTGCTGTGCAGCGTGTCGCTGGCCGCGCAATCCGGGCCGAGCGCACCGGCTGTTCCGCAGCTCGCGCCTGCGGCTGCCGCGCCGCCGTCGCAAGACGTCGTTATCCGCGGCGGCACGGTGCTGACGGCGACCCACGGCACCATTCCCAACGGCAGCGTGTACATCCACGACGGCAAGATCGCCGCCGTGGGCGCCACGGTAAACGCGCCGGCCGGCGCCACCGTGATTGACGCGACCGGGAAATACGTTACGCCCGGCATCATCGATCCGCACGCGCACATGGCGCTCGACAGCGACGTGAACGAGGCCACCAGCCCCGTGGTGCCGCACATGATGATGCTCGACGCCTTCGATTATGAGGACAAGGCCATCTATCGCGCCCTGGCGGGCGGCGTGACCACGTCGCTGCTGCTGCACGGCTCGGCCGACATGATCGGCGGGCAGGCCGTGGTCATTAAGAACAAGTTCGGACTCGGCCGCGACCAGATGCTATTCCCCGGCGCGCCGCAGTCGATCAAGTTCGCCTCGGGCGAGAACCCCAAGCGCGTTTTCGGCTCGCGCAACCAGCTTCCCTCCACACGCATGGGCAACTTCGCGGTCATGCGCATGGCCTTCACCGAGGCGCGCGACTACATGCACGAGTGGGACGAGTACAACAAGAAAGTGCAGCGCGGCGACAAAGACCCGCGCATGCCGAAGAAAGACCTGAAGCTGGAGGCGCTGGCCGACGTGCTGCGCGGCAAGCTGCTCGTCCAGATCCACATCTACCGGGCCGACGAGTTCCTCACCGAGATCGCGCTGGCCAACGAGTTCGGCTACAAGATCCGCGCCTTCCATCACGCGCTGGAAGCGTACAAGGTGGCGCCGCAGATCGCCGCCGCCGGCGCCGCCATCGCGACCTTCAGCGATTGGTGGGGCTACAAGAACGAGGCCTGGGACGCGATTCCGTGGAACGCCGAAATCTCCATGCACAAAGGCGTGCGCGTGGCGCTGAAAAGCGACTCCAACGACTTCATGCGCCGCCTCAACCAGGAGGCCGGCAAGGTCCTCCGCTACGGCGGCGTTACCGAGGAACAGGCGTTGCAGATGATCACCCTGAATCCGGCGTGGATCATCGGCGTGGACAACCGCACCGGATCGATTGACGTGGGCAAAGACGCCGACATCGTCATCTGGAACGGTCCGCCGCTCTCCAGCTACGCGCTCGCCGACAAAGTGCTGATCGACGGCGAGGTTTACTTCGACCGCTCGCTGCCCGGACTCGGGCTCACGCACTTCCACGCGGAGGGACAATGAAAACGTCGTCGGTTGTTGGTCGCTGGTCGTTGGCTAAGGCGCGCACTGCATCCGCGCTGGTTGTGGTCCTTGCGGCGCTGCCCCTGCTCGCGCAGAAGCAGAAGCCCTCGCCTGGAACGGTTGCCACATCGCCGGCGCCCATCGCGATCCGCGGCGGCAAGCTGCTGACCATCACTCACGGCATTGTAGAGAACGGCGTCGTTGTCATCGAGAACGGGAAAATCACGGCCGTCGGACCGGTGAACGGCACCAACGTTCCCAGGAACGCGCAGGTCATCGATGCCACCGGCATGACGGTGTATCCGGGTCTGTTTGACGCTGAGTCGCACCTTGGCCTGACGGAAATCTCCGCCGAGCCGATGACGAACGACCTGGTCGAGATGAGCGACGAGATCATGCCGCACATGCACGTCTACGACGCGTTCCACGCCGAGAGCGAACTGATTCCGGTCACGCGCATGAACGGAGTGACCAATGCCGTGATCGCCCCGCAGGACGGCGACAGCATGCCCGGGCAGGATTCGATCGCCCAGATGGCGGGTGGGAACCGCGACGAGATGCTGATCGCGCGCGACGTGGCGCTGCCCATCAACTTCATCGGCGAAGTGCGGCGCGGCCAGCGCGGCGGCGCCGGCTCGGCGCAGCAAACACGCTTTCCGGAAACGCGCATGGGCGTGGCCGCGCAGCTGCGCCAGTCGTTCCTCGACGCGCAGAACTACGCGCAGAAGCTGGCGCGCGAAGAGCGGCGCCGGCAGACGGGCGACACGGCGCCGGCGGCGGGCGAGCCGTTCAAGCACGACCTGAAGCTGGAGGCGCTGCTGCCGTATCTGGACGGCAAGAAGCCGGTCGTGCTGGCGGCGCGGCAGTCCGACGAAGTGCTCACCGCCGTCTCGCTGGCGCGCGAGTTTAATTTAAAGATCATCCTCAACCACGTGGACAAGGCGCAGCGCCTGCTCGACCAGATCGCGGCGTTCAAGGTCCCGGTCATCGTGGGACCGATCTACACCTTTCCTGCTGACGACCAGCGCTACGACGCGGTCTACAGCCTGCCGGCGCAGCTCGCCAAGCGCGGCGTGAAAATCGCGTTCGCCAGCTACGATGACGACCACAACGCGCGCAACCTGCCGTACCAGGCCGGCTACGCCGTGGCGTACGGCCTGCCGTACGATGAGGCTCTGAAGGCCATCACCATCAACCCGGCCGAGATGTTCGGCGTGGCCGACCGCCTGGGTTCGCTCGACGTGGGCAAAGACGCCAATGTGGTGATCGCCGACGGCGACCCGCTCGACGTGAAGACCGACGTGAAGCGCGTATTCATCGCCGGCCGCGAAGTGCCGCTGAAGAGCAGGCAGACGGAGCTGCGGGACCGGTACATGGAACGGTGAAGGACCAAATAAGGCTTAGTTTGCAGCGGCTTATACACGCAAATCCAACCATCTCAGGCACGGCAGCATCTAATGGTATACGTAGTATACGCTGTTGGGTGGTAAGCTATTGACATCAAAACAGTAAGAGCTATTATTCGGTTCCCGCCTCCGCTCGGCGGGCCGAACAAAAAGAGAAGGGACTTTCATCATGGCAGACCGAAAGCAGCAGTTTTTCGGCGAGATCAAGCCCGACGCTGACTTGCGAAAATTGCTGGAGGCGTCACGCCAGACGCCGGTGACAGAGGCTGAACTGCGCGAGCAAAGAATCAGTTTTGCATTTGGCAACGCGCCAGCGGACGCGAAAGATATTACTAAGGACAGCGTTCGCCAAGCCTCCAAGCATATTCGACTGGTTCGCTAATCTCTGTGATCCGGCCCATCGCCGGGTCACTACTTACATATGTCGGTACGCGAGAAAGACGATCCCGCGCTTTTCAGACGTATTCAAGAACAAAACCTCCTTCGCCAGTACGACCTGTTGTCAAACTGCGTCGAAATTGGGCTAACGAAAGGGATAGAAGCGTTCGATAAGTACACACTGTGGGCTCTGAACTACACGGCCGTGGCGAATATTGCTCAATTCGGGGGCCGTTATCGCGAGGAGCCGATCTACGTCGGCAACCACACGCCACCGCATTTCGAGAAAGTCCCAAATTTGATGGACAGGTTCTTCTCTCTTATCCATGAAAACTGGACAATACTAGATCATCCCACATGGCTTGCAGGATATGCGCTTTGGCGGCTGAATTGGATTCACCCGTTTGTAGAAGGAAACGGGCGAACAGCGCGCGCTGCTTGCTACTATCTGATCTGCCTGAAGCATGGCGCGTTGCTCCCTGGTAAGAAGATCGTTCCGGAGCGAATACGCGAGAATCGCAAGCCGTACTATGACGCGTTGGCTGCTGCGGATCGTGCATGGGACGAAGGCAAGCTGGACGTTTCGGTCATGGCGAAGTATCTTGAGGAATTGTTGAAGGGCCAGCTTACGGATCAGTGAGTTTCGTCATCTGCGACCTTACAGTCTTTACACGCCCCACCCCGCCCATTACACTGAGGGGTTTGGTATACCGGAGCAGGGCAATTCTTCGCCCAGGAGGCGCACTCCCCATGGCAGCGGTTGAAGAAAAAGTTAAGCAGATCATCGTCGAGCAGCTCGGCGTGGACGAAGCCGAGGTCACGGCCAACGCCTCATTCGTGGACGATCTTGGCGCCGATTCGCTCGACGTGGTCGAGCTGGTCATGGCCTTTGAAGAGGCCTTCGACATCGAGATTCCTGACGAGGATGCGGAGAAAATCCGCACCGTCCGCGACGCCATTGATTACATCGAGAAGAAGGCCAAGGTTTCAAAGTGACCGCGTTTTGCGGGCGTGAGCGACTCCTGAAGAGCAGCGAAGGGAGGAGCGGGAGCCCGCAGCGGTCATCCTGAGCGCGGCGCGCGACCAGCGCGAAGCGAAGGACCTGTTCCACCCACCGCCGCAGCGCCATCCGCCCTGCGGCATTGTTCTGACGGGCGCAACCGTAAGGAGCCAGTTCGTGCGACGTGTCGTAGTCACCGGCCTCGGGCTCATCTGTGCCCTGGGCAACACCAGCGAAGAAGCCTGGAAGAACCTTGTCGCCGGCAAGAGCGGAGTGCGCCGGGTTACGCACTTCGACGTCAGCCAGTTTGCCTGCCAGATCGCCGCCGAGGTCCGCGACTTCGATCCGCTCAACTTCGTCGAGAAAAAAGAACTGAAGAAGATGGGCCGCTTCATCCACCTGGCGCTGGCCGCCACCGATGAAGCGATGAAGATGTCGGGACTCCGGGTGACGCCGGAGAACGCTACCCGTGTGGGTGTGCACATTGGCTCGGGCATCGGCGGGTTCGACGTGATCGAGCGCGAGCACTCCAACCTGATCAGCGGCGGCCCGCGCAAGATCTCGCCGTTCTTCATTCCGGCGGCCATCGTGAACCTCGCGGCCGGACACGTGAGCATCCGCTGGGGCGCCAAGGGCCCGAACGAGGCCACCTGTACCGCCTGCACCACCAGCGCACATGCCATCGGCGACGCCGCCAAGATCATCGCGCGTTGCGATGCCGACGTGATGATCGCCGGCGGCACCGAGGCCGCGATCACGCCGATGGGTGTGGGCGGATTTGCCGCCATGCGCGCGCTCTCCACCCGCAACGACGAGCCGGAAAAAGCCAGCCGCCCGTGGGACGCCGGGCGCGACGGCTTCGTGATCGGCGAAGGCGCAGGGATCCTGATCCTGGAAGAACTCGAGCACGCCCGCCGCCGCAACGCGCCGATTTTCGCCGAACTGGTTGGCTACGGCATGAGCGGCGACGCCTTCCACATCACGCAGCCCGCCGAAGACGGCGACGGCGCTTATCGCGTGATGCTCAACACTCTCAACGACGCCAAGGCGCGCCCCGAAGACGTGCAGTACATCAACGCGCACGGCACCTCGACGCCGATCGGCGACAAGCTGGAAACCATCGCCATCAAGCGCGCCTTCGGTGACCATGCGAAGAAAGTTGCCGTCAGCAGCACCAAGAGCATGACCGGGCACCTGCTGGGCGGCGCCGGCGGCCTGGAGGCCGGCATTACCGTGCTGGCGCTGCGCGACCAGGTGATCCCGCCGACCATCAATCTGGAAACGCCCGACCCGGAGTGCGACCTCGACTACGTCCCCAACCAGGCCCGCCACACCGAAATCAACCTCGCGCTCACCAACTCCTTCGGCTTCGGCGGCACCAACGGCTGCCTGCTGTTCCGCCGCTGGACGGAGTAATAGAAAAAGCGCGGCCTGCCCTCGCAAGCCGCGCTTTTCGCCGACACAGATCGGCTATTTGCCCTTGGCGGAAGTGCAGCTTTCGGAAATCATCTGCACGTCCTCTACCTTGTAGTGCTTTTCCTTTCCTTCCTTCTTTTCCGCGGTCTCGCCCATCGCGGCTGCGGTTGACGCCGTAGCCGTGATCTTCACCTCGTGGCCCACGTGGTCTTTCAACGCGTCGTTGCCGCCAATTTCAACCGTCTTGCCGTTCTTCGCGGTGAGCGTGTAGGCGCCATCGGCGTTCGGACCGCTCAGGCAGCCGGTCATGGTCTTGCCTTTATGGTCCTTGTGCTCCATGGTCTGCATACTGGAGCTCTGGTCGCTTTGGGGCTTGGCCTGGTCGCTTTCGGGTTTCGACTGGGTATGGCCGGGACTCGGGTTGGGTTGCTGGGCAGCCGGCGGGTTCTGATCGGAGGTGCTCGGGGCGCTGGGCGGCGCGCTCGTTTGCGCCATCATCGACAGCGCGAACAGCGACGTCAGGGCCAGGGTAAACAATGCCTTCTTCATAGAACTCTCTCCTTCCGGTACTGATGGCCTGTGCAACATCGACTCGTGGCGCGCCAAGAGGGATGCTGCGGCTGGAAAGCGGGTTGTCAGCCCGAGAGACGCTGCTGGCTCCTGGCTGCTGGCTTGAACCCGGCCGTGCGAAGCCGACAGCTAAGGGCGAAGAGCCAAGGGCGAAGAGCTGAAGAGCGCCCTTAGCTTTTCGCGGGAAACGGGAAACGGAAAGAGGGAAGCGGGAAACAGCCTTTTCAGAAAATGCGGAAGTGAATTGTCAGGTACTTCTTGGGATTCTCGCGAATGGCCTTCACCAGCGTCCGCGTCTCCACCAGCATCTGGTCGGCGTTGTTGTAGAGCGACGGATCTTTCAGCAGCTTGCCTGCTGAGCCCTCGCCGGCCTCGAGCCGGTCAGCGATCTTCGAAATGCGGTCGAGCGTGATGTCGAGCTTGCGCGCCAGTTCCTCGTCCTTGGCGAGCTTGCCGATGGCGCCTTTACCGGCGTTGATGTCGGCCACCAGGGTGTGCGCCTCGTTCACCGTGCTCTTCAGCTTCGCGGCCATCTCCTGGTCTTTGAGCAGGACGCCGACCGTACCCTTGCCGCCGTTGATGTCGTCCACGATCCTGTTCATCTTGTCGACGGCGGAATTCAGCTTCTGGTAGAGCTCGTCGCTGTAGATCAGCTTGCCCACCGAGCCCTTGCCCGAACTGATGTCGGCAACCATGCCCTGCACCTGGCCGAGCGTTTGCGTCAGCCGGTTGTAGAGCGTGGGATCGTTGATGAACTTGCCCACCGATCCCTGGCCGTTCTCAATCGTGCCCACGATCCGGTCCAGGCGCTGGACCAGCGTCTGGATGTTCTGCAGCGTGCCCTGGCTGGCGCGAACAACGTCCTGAATGTCGGGACGGTCGCGGATAGGCAGCTCATCACCATTCTGCGCCGGCGGCGACTTCTGCGCCTGCGTGCTGTCAATGTCCACGAATGTTTCGCCCAGCACGCCGGCCGTGCTCAGCGAGACCTGCGATTCCTTGCGGACGTCGAAGGCGTATCGCGTGCTGATCTTCATGCCGACTTCCACCGGCGTCTGCGGGCGGCCCGCCACGATCCGGATGGAGGTCACGTTGCCGATGTCCACGCCGTGCAGCCGAACCGGCGCGCCCACCCGCAGTCCGCCGGCGTTGTCGAAATACGCGCGAATGAAAATCTTCCGGGTGAAGATGCCGGTAGTGCCGCTCATCAGAAAGATGAGGACCGCCAGAGCGAGACTGGCGAAGATGACCGTCAGACCGACACGCAACTGCGACCATCTCACCTGTTTCTGGCTAGGCAACCGTCCTCCCAAGTTGAAGGGGCAGAGGCCGCGATTCTAGCAGATGCTCCGCGCATCGCAGCATCGGCGCCTTCCTCCATCCGCTGAGCGGCCGCCGCGCGCGGGGAGCGACACCGGACACGGGTGGCCTGTTAACTTCGCAACCGTGAGCGGCCGCCTGGCGAACGTCTGGATGGGAGTGATCACCGTGCTGTGGCTCCTGCCGCTCGTCGCCGTACTGCGGCTCGGCCTGGGCAGCCGCCCCATCCTTGCGGTCACAACCGTTGTGGCCGCGCTGGCGCTGGGGGCGGTCCCTCTGCTTCGGCAATTCGCGGCGTGTTTGCAGTCCGCGCGGGCGAACCTCGGCTCTACTGCCTGCCCGGCGTGACGCCCTCCGGCGATACGTGCTGGGCGGCAGCGCCTTCAACCGCGTCACGCGCCGGACAGCGCCACAGCACTGGATGGTTCGCGGCAAACGATCCCTGCTTGCCGCGGCAGCGCAGACCGTGGCCAGCGAGCGCGTGCACTGGTGCTGGTTGCTGTTCTCGCTGCCGTTTGTGGCGTTCTGCTGTGCCCAGCGATGGACCGGCTGGTCGGTTTCTCTGGCCTTGGCGAACGTGCCGCTGAACGCCTATCCGATCATGATCCAGCGCCTGAATCGCGCCAAGGTCGCGCGCGTGGAACAGCGACTGCACGCCCGGGCCCGCTTGTCTACGGCAGTTTTCTGTCGCGGACGCTAGCCGCCAGGCCGCCTGTGTGCATCTGACTTGAGTGCGCCTGCGGTACCCTTGCGAACGGCCCTTCCGAAGCAGGCGGTCCGCTGACATGGCCGAACGTTATCTCTGCATACACGCCCACTTCTATCAGCCGCCGCGGGAGAATCCCTGGCTGGAAACCGTCGAGATGCAGGACTCAGCCTACCCGTTCCACGACTGGAACGAGCGCATCACGGCGGAGTGTTACGCGTCCAACGCCTCTTCGCGCATTCTGACCGCCGACAACCGCATCGCGCAGATCGTGAGCAACTACTCGAAGATCAGCTTCAACTTCGGGCCCACGCTGCTCTCCTGGCTCGAGGCGAACGCGCCGGAGGTGTACGCGGCCATCTTGGAAGCCGACCGCGCCAGCGCGGAAAAGTTCTCCGGACACGGCTCGGCCATGGCGCAGGTTTACAACCACATGATCCTGCCGCTCGCGTCGCCGCAGGACCGGCAGACGCAGGTGCTGTGGGGCGTGCGTGACTTCGAGCATCGCTTCGGACGGCGTCCTGAAGGGATGTGGCTCGCCGAAACGGCGGCCGACATCCCGACTCTCGAGGCCCTGGCCGAGGCCGGCATTCGCTTCACCATCCTGGCGCCGCACCAGGCCGCGCGCGTGCGGCCAATCGCAGGCGCTTCGGCGGATGGGGCTAACCGGAACGGCAATCAACCGAGCGGCGAGGCCGAGTGGAACGACGTTTCCGGCGGCCGCATCGATACCTCGCGCGCTTACGTGCAGCGCCTGCCCTCGGGCCGCAGCATCAACCTGTTCTTCTACGACGGTCCGACGTCACGCGCCGTGGCCTTCGAGGGCCTGCTCAACAACGGCGAAGCATTCGCCTCGCGCCTGCTGGCCGCGTTCGACGGCGGCCGTGAAGGCCCGCAGCTCGAGCACATCTCCACCGACGGCGAAACTTACGGCCATCACCATCGCCACGGCGACATGGCGCTCGCTTACGCGCTGCATCACGTGGAGAGCAAGCAGCTGGCGCGGCTCACCAACTACGGCGAGTTCCTCGAACTGCACCCGCCGGAGCACGAGGTGGGAATCGCCGAGAGCACATCGTGGAGCTGCGCCCACGGCGTCGAACGCTGGAAGTCTGACTGCGGCTGCAACACCGGTGGACGCGCCGGATGGAACCAGGCGTGGCGCGGCCCACTGCGTGCCGCGCTCGACTGGCTGCGCGATGCGCTGGCGCCGCTCTACGCGCAAGCCGCCGGTGAGTTGCTTCGCGATCCCTGGGCGGCGCGCAACGACTACATCGAAGTCGTGCTCGACCGCACGCCTGAGGGCGTGGCGCGTTTCTTCTCCAGGCATGCGCGCCGCCAACTCACGCCGAGCGAACGTGTCCGCGCGCTCAAGCTGCTGGAGATGCAGCGGCACACGCTCCTGATGTACACCAGCTGCGGCTGGTTCTTCGACGAGCTCAGCGGTCTGGAGAGCGTCCAGGTGGTGGAGTACGCCGGCCGCGCCGTGCAGCTCGCTCAGGAGCTGTTCAGCGACGGGCTGGAAGAACAGTTCCTCACTCGCCTCGCGGAAGCCAGGAGCAACCTGCCCGAAATGGGCGACGGGCGCCGCATCTACGAGATGCTGGTGCGCACGTCGACCATTGACCTGCCCAAGGTCGCGGCGCACTTCGCCATCAGCAGCATGTTCAAGCGCACCGCGGAAGGGGCGCCCACTTACTGCTACTCGGTGGCGCGCATGGATTACCACCCGCTCGAGGCGGGGCGCGCACGGCTGGCGCTGGGACGCGCCCTGGTGACCTCGCGCATCACTGAAGAGAGCGCATTCCTTACGTTCGCGGTGCTGCACTTCGGCGACCACAACCTCAGCGCGGGCGTCAGGCCGGCGACCACCGATGAGCACTTTGCCGAGCTGGCTCGCGAAGCCTCTGAAGTGTTCCAGCGTGACGACCTGCCGGGCACCGTGCGCGTTCTCGATCGGCACTTCGCCGGCGTCAGCTATTCGCTGAAGTCGCTCTTCCGCGACGAGCAGCGCCGCATCGTCGATACGATCGTGACCTCGGTGCTGCGCGAGGCCGAGAGCACCTATCGCGGCGTATACGAACACCACGCGCCGCTGGTGCGCTTCCTCGGCGAGCTGCACCTGCCGGTACCGCCGGTGCTGCGCGCCAGCGCGGAATTTGTGATCAACGCCAGCTTGCGGCGCGAGTTTTCACGAAGCGATCCCGACCTGGACCGCGTGACGGCGCTTTTGGGTTCGGCGGCGCGCGACCACGTGGCGCTCGACGCCGCCGGGCTGGGCTTCGCCCTGAAGAAGACGCTCGAAGAGGCCTTTGCCGGGCTGCTGGCCGCGCCCACCGACCTGGAGTTGCTGCATCGCCTGGACGCGCAGATCAGCATGGCACGCTCGCTGCCGTTCGAAGTGGACCTCTGGCGCGTGCAGAACATCTACAACCAGCTTCTGCTCACCGTGTATCCCGGCGTGCGGCAGCTCGGCAACGACGAAGCCGTGGCGTGGAGCACGCGCTTCGAAACGCTCGGCGAGAAGCTCGGCTTCGCGCTGCAAGCGGCGCCCACGGAGCGCCTGTCGCCGGTCTCCGATCAAGCGTGATCGGCAGCGACTAGGCAGCCAGCCTGCGCACAATCAGCCGGTCGCGCCCGCCGGCCTTGGCCGCATACATGGCCTCGTCGGCGCGCTGGAGCATCTCCTCGGTTGAATCGGGCGGAGGATGGAAGGCGACAGCGCCCATGCTGAAGGTCACCGGCAGCCGGCGGTCCTGCATGGTGTTGTTCAGCACCGCTTGCAGCTTGTCGAGGACGGCGGTGGCCGCCTCGGCGGCGGTCTCGGGAAGCAAAGCGGCAAACTCGTCGCCGCCCAGTCGGCCGACCAGGTCGGCGCGGCGGAGGTTTTCCTGCATGCCGCGGGCGATCGCCATGAGCAGCTCGTCGCCCGCCGCGTGCCCCAAGCGGTCATTCACTTCCTTGAAGTGGTCAAGGTCGATATAGGCGAGCGTGAGCGGCAGGCCATAGCGGCGCGCGCGGACCTTTTCGGTGTCCAGCGCCTCCAGAAAAGCGCGGCGGTTGGGAATGCGCGTGAGCGCGTCAACCCGTGACGAGTGCCGCTCGCGCTCGTAAAGCGCCCGAAGCTCGGAGATGATGAAAACGAAAAACACGAACATGCCGAGGCGCGCGAGTGCGTTCCAGTAGGTCACCGCGAGCGTCAGGTGAGCTTCCATCTCGATCCCCAGCGCGATCCCCGCGCTCAAGCTGGCGGCCAGCAAGCCTGTGCGCCGGCCGAAGTACCAAGTGAGGAACGAAACCGGGACGAGATAGAAGAACGCGGTTTCCAGCCCCGGAGGGCTCATGACATGGCTTACGGTCGCCGCCAGCAGCAGAAAAATGCCGACCGCGGCCTGGAGCTTGCGATCCTGACGTCCCAGGACTTCGGTGATGTTCATGCTGGGGTTGGATGCGGCCATTCGCGCGGGAGCTAAACCGAATTCAGCGCGCGTTCGGCGGTCTTCAACGCCCGAACGCTCCTGCGCCGTGTGATACCGTAGTCGCTTTGCCGCGCGCTCATTGGCGCGGCCGTCGCATGATCGTGGGCACTGGCGTGGACATTGTAGACGTGGCGCGGGTGGCCGCCGCCATGGAGCGCTTCGGCGAGCGCTTTGCCGCGCGCGTTTTCACGGCCGACGAGATTCGCTACTGCCGCTCGAAGCAGAACGCGACCGAACGCTTTGCCGCGCGCTTTGCCGCTAAGGAAGCGGCGATGAAAGCGCTGGGCACGGGATGGCGGCACGGCGTCGCCTGGCGCGACTTCGAAGTGCGCCGCCAGCCGGGCGGGCGCCCCACCATGCGCCTGGCCGGCAAGGCGGCGGAATTCGCGGCGCGCCAGGGCGTGAAGCACATCTCACTCTCGCTCACGCACACCGAGACGCAGGCGATGGCGTTTGTGATCTTCGAAGGAGAATGAAGGGCAAGGCAAAGGGCAAAAGGTAAAAGGCAACAGTAAGGGCCAGTCACTTTTGCCTTTTTCCTTTTTACTTTTTACTTTTGCCTTTCTCCATGACGCAATCTCCCGTCTTATCTCCTCCAGCCGCTGAAGACCGAGGCAGCGCTCGCGCCGTTGCCGCCGCTGTCTCGCTGGCCAGCTTCGCCGGGCTTCTGCTGGAACTTTCGCTCACGCGGCTGTTTTCGGTGGTGCTCTTTTATCACTTTGCATTTTTGGCGATTTCGATTGCGCTGCTGGGACTCGGCGCCGGCGGCGTATTCGCGTACGTGCGCCGCGACTGGCTGGCACGCTGGCCGCTGGCGCGCATCGGGCACACGCTGGGACTGGCCGCCGCCGTGGCGATCGTGGCCGCGCTGGAAGTCGTGATCCATACGCCGGTTTCGCTCGACACCACGCGCGGCAACTTTGCCCGCCTGGCGGTGATTTATCTTGCCGCGGCCGTGCCGTTCTTCATGATCGGCCTGCTGCTGTCGCTGGTTTTTGCGCGGCAGGGCCGCCGGATCGCGCAACTCTACGGCGCTGATCTGCTGGGCGGCGCGCTCGCCTGCGCGCTCGTGGTCCCGCTGCTCGGATTGATCGGCGCGCCCAACTGCGTGCTGCTGGCCGCGGCGGCGGCGGCGAGCGCCGCCGTACTGTGGCGCCGGGCAGCCGGGCCCGCCAGCGACGGCAGTCGCGTTGCGATCGCAGTGACCGCGCTGTTGCTGGTTGCCATCGCGGCCAACTACTCCGGCAAGCTGGTGGACATCGTCTACGCCAAGGGCATTCGCCGCGACCAGCCCTGGATGCTCTTCGCCAAGTGGAACGCGATCTCGCGCGTCGAAGTGAACCAGCAGGGCGAGTCGAAGTACATCGTGATCGATGCCGACGCGTCGAGCGCCATCATGAACGTGGATCCGGCGCGCTGGGCCGAGGACACGCATCCTACGCCGCACGACAACGGCCTGCCGTCGCGCACCGCGGCTGATTCGAACGCTTCAGCGCCGGCCGCGACGGCCTACAACTGGAAGCGCGACCTGATGGCGGCAGCGCCGGCGCTGGCCAACGTGCTGCGTCCGCGCGGCGACTTCGCCATCATCGGGCCGGGCGGCGGCGTGGACGTGCTGCGCGCCGTCGCCAACGGCAGCCAGAACGTGACCGGCATCGAAATCAATCCGATCATCGCCGACACCATCATGCGCGGGCGGTATGCCGACTATGCGTACCACCTCTACGAGCTGCCCCAGGTGCACATTCACGTGGGCGACGGGCGCTCGTATCTGCGCGCCAGCCGCGAGCGCTACGACGTCGTGCAGATGACGCTGGTGGACACGTGGGCGTCGACGGCAGCGGGAGCGTTCGCGCTCAGCGAAAACAGTCTCTACACGGTGGAGGCGTTTCGCGAGTACTTCGATCATTTGAAGCCGGACGGAATCATCGCCATCACGCGGTGGGAGTTTCGGCAGCCGCGCGAGGCGCTGCGCGTGGTGAGCCAGGAGATTGAGGCTTTGGGCGGCGGCATGCGGCCGCGCAACTTTCTTGTCGTTTCCGACGGCGCGCTGGACGAAGACGGCCGTCCCGTCACGGTGCTGGCTAAGAAGACCGAGTTCACGCCGGCGGAAGAAAATGCGGTCTTGGAGCACATTCGCCGGAATCCGAACCTGTTCCTTATTTACGCGCCCTCTGACGCGGACGAAAGCCGTGATCGCCCGGTGCTGCGAGCCAATCCCGTTGCGGCCGCGCCTTTTCGCGAACTAATCAACTCCTCCGACGAACTTCCGCTGTTCTTCAACGGGCGGCAGCACTTCCTCGCGCGATACCCGTACAACATCTCTCCCGTCACCGACAACGCTCCATTTTTCTTTTTCACCATCCGCTCCGGCGACGTGCTCCGCGGCATCCTGGGCGGCACCGGGCGCGGCATGGATTGGCGCATCAACGTCGGCGTGGTCGTGCTGTTCTTTCTGTTGGTGCTGGCGTTCGTCGCTGTGCTCGCGTTTCTGATCGTGCCGCTTGTCCTGTACGGGCGAGCGGCCGGACGAGACGTCCAGCCCCGCCCAAGACGCATCGCTGGGCTGCTCTACTTCGCCGCCGTCGGCCTCGGCTACATCCTGGTGGAGATCGCTTTCATTCAGCGCTTCGTTTTGTTCCTCGGGCATCCCACCTACGCGCTCACCGTGGTCGTCTTCCTCATGCTGCTGGCCAGCGGGATGGGCAGTCTGGCGGCGCGGCACTGGAGCGCGTCGCGGCGCGGGCGGCGGTTGCGCGTGGCGCTCGCGCTCGTGATCGGCGGCGTAGCGGCGCTGGTCGTCGTTCTGCCCGGTACACTGGCGTCGCTGGTGGGGGTCGCATTCCCGCTGAAGCTGCTGTTGAGTGCCGCGCTGCTGGCGCCGCTGGCATTTGCCATGGGCATGCCGTTTCCCACCGGACTGCGCGCGCTCGCGCCCGAGGCCGACGCCGTCCCTGCCGACGAGGTGGGCGTCGCGGGCAACCCGGATTCGATGGTCGAGTGGGCCTGGGCGATCAACGCGGGCTCGAGCGTTCTGGGCTCCGTGCTGGCAATGGTCATCGCGGTGCACCTCGGACTCAATGTGACGCTGGCTGCGGGCGCCCTCGCCTACGCCGCGGCCCTGGCGCTGACCTGGCCGCTTCTGCGGCGAGCGTAATCCCCGATTTCTACGGCTTGCCGCCCAGCGCTCTCGCCGCGAATGAAAGACTTGCTTTATGCAAGTAAAGTTTGCTACCCTGCCGCGGCTGTGCGAAACAGGCGGAAGCAAGCAGTGCGGCGCTCGGGCTGTCCGGTGAGCATTGCGCTGGAGCGCTTCGGCGACCGCTGGTCGTTGCTCATCATTCGCGACCTGATGGTGCGCGGCTATCGCACGTTCAAGGAATTCGAGCAGTCGGGCGAAGGGATCGCCACCAACATCCTGGCGCAGCGGCTGCGGCGCCTGCTGAGCGCCGGCATCATTTCGGTCGCGCGGGAGAAAGGTGACCGCCGGCGGGTGAACTACCGCCTTACGCGCAAAGGCATCGAACTGGCGCCGGTCGTGCTTGAGCTGCTGATCTGGTCCTCGCGCCACGAGCGGACGGGCGCCCCCTGTGCGCTCGTGGAGCAGATGGCCGCCAACCGCCAGCAGGTGCTCGCCGAAGTCCGGCGCCGGTGGGAGGAGCGCGATCCCACGCCTTTGATACCCAAGTTCGATTCACGCCTGGAGAAAGCGTTGCATGAATTTCGGCGAGAAAGTAAGTGAGCGATGTCGAAAGAACATCCACGCGTTCGTTGTAAGGTTGACGGCCTGACCGCCACCAGGAACCAACAAAACCGGGCGTAGCGCGACGCCCCAAGGCAGTTCAACCCTAACCAGCCGTACGACAAAGGAGGAAAGCAAAGATGGCAACACAGCCCACGCACGAACAAGCCCGGCTTCACCTGCAGGTTTTTGAAGAGCGACGTGAAGCGCGGTTGCGCCAGGCGCGCGACTGGTTCTTCAAGAACTACATCGCCAACACCTGGGACGAAGCCATGCGCCTCGCTGCACCCGGTACCGAGGGCGGCACCAACTTCATGATGGTGACCGCCTATTGGGAGCAGGCCTGCGCGCTGCTCAACTATGGCCTTTTGCACGAAGACCTGTTCTTCGAAACAAGCGGCGAGTTCTTCGGTGTCTTTGAGCGCATCCGCCCGACGCTCGCCGAGGGCCGCAAGGTCTTCCATAACCCGCTCTTCCTGGCGCACCTGGAAAAAGCGGCCCAGCGCTATGAAGCCTGGATGGAGAAGCGCTCGCCCGGCACCATTGCCGCCATGCGGGAGTTCATGAAGCAGATGGAGCGCGAGCAGTCGCGGGCGGCTTAAGCAACAAAACTGAGAGACAAACTGGCCGGCGCGCCGGAACGAATTGGTTGACTCCGGCGCGCGCGGCTATCATTCGAGGTCTGCGAAGGAGACGCAATGAGCAAGGTCCGCGTTCTGGTTGGCACGCGCAAAGGCGCATTCATCCTCACATCCGACGGCAAGCGAGACAAGTGGGAAGTCAGCGGCCCGCTCTTCGCCGGCTGGGAGCTCTATCACCTCAAAGGATCGCCGGCCGATCCCAACCGCATCTACGCTTCGCAGACGAGTGGCTGGTTCGGGCAGATCATTCAGCGCTCCGACGACGGCGGCAAGACCTGGCACCAGCCCGGCACGCCGCCCGGCGAAACCAAGGGCCCCGACGGCATGCCCAAGGGCGAGAGCAACAAGTTCGTCTACGACTCGGCGGCTGCGCCGCTGACCACGCACCAGTGGTACGACGGCACACAGCATCCGTGGGAGTTCAAGCGGGTGTGGCACCTGGAGCCCTCGCTCACCGACGCCAACACCGTTTACGCCGGCGTGGAAGACGCGGCGCTGTTCCGCTCAACCGATGGCGGCAAGTCCTGGCACGAACTCCCGGGCCTGCGCGGGCACGGCACCGGCCCCAAGTGGCAGCCGGGCGCGGGCGGGATGTGCCTGCACACCGTGATCCTCGATCCAAAGGACCCCAAACGCATCTATATCGCCATTTCCGCCGCGGGCGCGTTTCGCACCGACGACGGCGGCAAGACGTGGAAGCCCATCAACCGGGGCCTGCACTCGCAGTACATCCCCGATCCCAAGGCCGAGATCGGCCACTGCGTGCACCACATCGCCATGAACCCCAAGCGCCCGGGCGTGCTCTTCATGCAGAAGCACTGGGACGTAATGCGCTCCGACGACGCCGGCGAAAACTGGCGCGAGGTCAGCGGCAACCTGCCCACCGACTTCGGCTTCGCCATCGACGTGCACTCGCACGAGCCGGAGACGATTTACGTAGTACCCATCAAGAGCGACGGCGAGCACTACGTGCACGAAGGCAAACTGCGCGTCTATCGCAGCAAGTCGGGCGGCAACGAGTGGGAGGCGCTCACCAAGGGCCTGCCGCAGGAAAACTGCTACGTGAATGTGCTGCGCGACGCCATGGCCGTGGACACGCTCGATAAGTGCGGCATCTACTTCGGCACCACCGGCGGCCAGGTGTACTGCTCGCCGGACGCGGGCGATTCGTGGTTTCCGATCGTGCGCGATCTGCCCGCCGTCCTGAGCGTTGAAGTACAGACGCTGGCGTGAACGGAGGGTTGATGCGAGCTAAAACAGTGGTTCGTTGGGAGGCCGATCAGCGCCGCATGCTTCGGCTTGCCGATAACGGCGTGTCCCGCTGTCCGGGTATTCGCAGCCGACAGCCGCACACTGTGAAATACACTCGCAACGAAAGCAGATAGCATGATCCGCGTCGTCATCCCGCCGCACCTGCGCACGCTGTCGCACACCGGCGCCGAAATCCAGCTCGAGGTCGCGCCGCCGATCACGCAGAAGTCGGTGCTCGATGCTCTCGAAGCGCGCTATCCCATGCTTTGCGGCGCCATCCGCGACCACGGCACGCTCAAGCGCCGCGCGTTTCTGCGCTTCTTCGCCTGCGAGCAGGACCTGACGCACGATCCGCCTGACGCGCCGCTGCCTGAAGCCGTCGCTTCGGGCAAAGAGCCGTTTATCGTGCTGGGCGCAATCGCCGGCGGATAGCGCGTTCTTCAATCGGCGGCGTTGAATTCCGGAATGTGCGGGGCGGCCGCGAACGCCTGGCTGCGCGCTTTGAGTCCGCTGGCTTCGAGCGCGAGATAGCGCTGGTTGAGGCGACCGAACAGCCATCCGACAAGGGGCGCGAAAAACCCGGAAAATTTCAGAGCCAGCGTCGCGCGAGTGCCGTTGGCGACTGCCTCGACGGAGTGCCGGCCCATTGCGACGACGCCGGCTGCGCGGGTGATCCAGCTGAAGCTGCGGCCCTCGTGGAGTTCGGTGACTTGCCAGACGGCGGGCCGGATTCTCGGCTGGCGCACGAGGGCGCGCGAGCCGACGCGCAGGGGTCCGCCGGCGTCGAGCCGCTGAATGCTGCTGATGCTGGCCGTCCACTCCGACCAGCGCTCTACATCGCTCATCACGTCCCATACGAGTTCGGGGGGAGCCGCGATGTCCACGGAGATTTTGTAGTCGGTCATGTCCGGTAGATGCCGCGGCAATCTTGATGGATTCGAGAAAAGCCCGGCCGGGGGCCGGGCTCCATTGCTGATCCTTTCGGACGAGCACTTCACCGGGCCAGCCGGAAGAAATCAAGCCTGCCGTCGGAAGAACTGCTCGCCGCGAGCGTGCCGTCTGCGTTCACCGCATACGCGCGCCAGCGGTCGGAGCTGACGTAGAGCGTGCGGCCGTCGAAGTCGAGCGCGGCAAATGCAGGCTGCGCGCTGGTGATGGCCGCGCCGACTTGTTTCACGGGCGCGCCGCTGGCCGGATCGAGGCCAAATACGGTCACGCTGCCCGAATCGGGAGCGGGGCCGCCGGCGAAATAAGCAAACTTGCCGTCGCGGCTCGGCGAGATGGAGAGGACCGGGCTGTTCGTGAGGTCGACCGACTTGGTGAGCGTAAGGTCACGGTTGTCGCCCAGCTTCAGCACGGCGTATCCGCGATTGGGCATCCAGCCGGGAATCCACGTGTAGAGGAAGCGGCCGGCGGCGCTGCCGGTGATGCAGTCGGCATAGAGCACGGCCAGCGAGTTGGCCGGCGTGAGGCGGCCGGTGGCGGCGTCGATCGCGAACGTGCTCACGCGTCCGTTGCCGGCGTGCACCAGCGTGCCGCCGTCAGGCGTGACCCAGAGCCGCCATCCGGTGGCGGGCACCGATCCGGTCTGCGTGAGCGCGCCGCTTTGCTGATCGACCGACCAGACCTGGATCGAATTGTTCGCGCTGATGTAAACGAAGCTTCCTGACGGATCGATCGCCATCCCGGTGGGGAACACCGCCGTCGGATACGGGCCGCCTTCGACCAGCGTCAGCGATCCGCTGGCGCGGTCGATCGTGAAGGCGGCGACCGAATCAATGCCGAGCACGTTGATGCCCGAGGAATAGCGCTGATAAAGCGCGAACACGAATCGGCCCTTCGGGTCGGGGGCAACGTCCACAAGCTGTCCCTGGCTGAAAGCCGGCGCGGCGTTGCCCCAGTTCACGCCGCCGATGCCGGTGACCTGGCGATTCTGCAGACGCGCACCCCAAACCTGCATGCCGCGGCTGCCGTAGAGAAGCTGCGCCGCAGCGGGTGCGGCCAGAGGTGTGACCGCATCCGCCGACGGCGCTGCCATGGTGGTCGTGGTCGCCGATTGCGAAACTGAGTTACAGCCCAGGAACGAAATCAGCGAGGCAACAACGAAGAGAAACAACAGATGGCGAGCGGGGCCCATGGGGAACCTGTCTTCCTGCAACCCAATGTAAGAAGCTGAAATCGCACAGGAGGTTTGCAGCAGCTCACGTCAACGTGCGCCGCGAAGCGAACTTTCTTACGTCGGAAGAAAAGATCGTCGAGATTGTGCGTGCCGACGGGCGAGGGCGCCCGTCGCTACAACGTGAAAGGCGCTGGCGCTACAGCGTGAAAAAGCCCGGCCGGGGGCGGCCGGGCGATGGAAGCGAGCAGCGAGTTACGTTTCTACACAACCTTTTCCTCCGGCAGCTCCTCCACGAATTCCTTGCCCATGCGGGCGGCGCTGAAGAGCTTGCCGAGGGCGTGGTGATAGGGGACGCCCGAGAAGGTGTGGTGACTTTTTGTTACAAAATCCGTTCCCGGCGCCCATTCCTTCTTCTGCAGATCGATATAGCCCTGCTCCTGCTTTTCTGCCATGGCCATGAGCAGCTCGCTCAGGCCGTGACCGGTGGCGTGCTGCGCGCCGAGCGTAATAAAGATGAAGCCCACGCCCATGGCGCCGAGTTCGGCGAAGGTCATCGGGTCGGGATCGTTGAACCACTTGAAGCTCGACGACCAGTTGAAGGCGAAGCGCGCCCCAGGGAAGCGCTTGCGGATTTCCGTGGAGAATTTCTCCACCGGGCCGCGGTCGCTGGTGGGGAATTCGCACCACAGCAGGTCGGGAAGCCCTGTGTCGAGATAGCGCAGGCCGCGGTCGATGGCCAGGTCCATGCCGCGGAGCGACTCGGGCGCGTCCACCGCGCTGAGACCGTCGGTGCGCGCGATGAGGACGAAGTCGCGGTTGCCCAGGTCGTCGGCCACGGCGCGCGCCATGCGCAGCTTGCCGATCATTTCCTGCGCGCTGACCAGCGCCTTGCCGCCGATGTGTCCGCAGCGCTTGGGCAACACCTGGTCTTCGATGTGCGCGGCGGCGACCCCGGCGTTGACGTACAGCTCGGTGGTGCGCTGCACGTTGAAGATGTTTCCGTAGCCGCCGTCCATGTCGACGATGACGGGCGGGATGTGCAGCGTGCGCGGCGCGATGCCCTTGTCGGGCTCGCCCACGGCGCAGGTGAGCTGGAACTTGCGCAGCGCGCTCACGGTGCGGCGCGCCGCGTCGGCGATTTCCACGCTTGAGTACAGGTCCATGTCGGTGGAGCCGACGTGGCTGATGGCGAACGAGTAGCCGCTGAAGTACACGGCCTTGAAGCCGTAGTACATCACCAGCTGCGCCGTCATCGGGTCGTAGACGCCGGGCCCGAACAGGTAAGGTTCGGTGGCGAGTAATTGCCGCATGCGCGTGGATGGATGCACGAAGCGGCTCGCCGGGACACAGCAGCCCTCGGGCAGCAGCGGCGTGGCCACGAGCTGGTTCAGATCGCTCGCGGGCGCCGGAGTGGTCCCGGCGACGCGAACGTGGCGCTTGTGGCCGTTGGGGTTGTGCTTGCGGCCGTTGGTCTTCGTGACGAGAGCGAGTTTGCGTTTCATGAGCGTGCCTCTGTGCGGCGAAATTCAAATCTCACCGCGGACGAACGCGGATGAACACGGATCAAAGCAGTTCGGGTTTCATGCATCCGTGTCATCCGTGCAAAGCCGTGGTGATCTTCGGTTTTCATGACCTCTAGAACGGATCAAACTCCCGGTTGCGGACCATGGCCTCGCCGATCTGGCGCGCTTCCGAGTATGTGGCGCGCGCCGCGTCGGGCGTTTGCGGCGGTAGCGCCGCAAGAATTTTGTCCAGCTCCTCGTCGAAGAGCCGGGTAATAAGCTGGGGCGTGTGGGCGACCGGCTGGCCCTCGTCGCCGATAATTGGCGACTGGCTGTAGTGCTGCATGCGCTGCGCGATCATCAGCCGGTAGATGCGATCGGTTGCCAGGTCTTCCATGTAGCCGTCGAGCAGGCTCGCGCCTTTTCCGTTGAGCACGCCATTGCGATAGCGGATAACGGTGCGCACGGCCGCGCGAGTGCCGGCGAGCGTGCGCTGGCCCACGCCTTCGGGCACCGGACGCAGATCGGGATAGCGCTCCGCGCCAGGCCGGCGCTTCTTCACCTGGTTAGGCTCGGGAAACTGCGCGATGGCGATGGCGTTCTGATCGGGATGGCCGGTCCAGGCGCCGTCCATCAGCGAGAGCGCCTCGTTCTTCTTGTCTTTTTCCAGCACCGCGAGCGCGCGGGCGTTGAGTTCGGGATCTTCGCGGCTGGGGTAGAGCGCGGTCATGCCGCCGATGGCGAGGATGCCGCGCTTGTGGCAGATCTCCGGCAGCAGGTCGCGCAGGTTCTGGAAGAACGGCACGTCGTGCGGAATCGTGTTGCGGTCGGGCAGCACCCAGTTCGGGTCTTCCAGGTTGAAGTGGATGAGCGACGCCATGTAGTCCCAGCGGCCCAGGTTCAGCGCCAGGATGTGGTCGCGCAGGTTATAGACAAACTCCTCCATCTGGAACGCCAGCGGATGCGACTCCACCAGCGCCATGCACTTGATGGCCGTGGGCGGCCAGCCGCGGGCCTCGGCGAGGGCGCGGAACAGGTCGCGCCACCACAGCGCTTCTTCGGCCGACTCCGATTTCGGGATGTAGAAAGTCAGCGGGTGCTTGAGCGCGAGCGGATCGGCCTGGAACACAACGCTGGCCACGTCGTAGAGCGAAGCTGAGATGACCGAGTCGTCGCCAGCGCCTGCGGCGGCGTCCGGAAAAGCGATCCCACCCTGGCTGATGTGCAGCCCGCGCGGCCTGATAAGAATGACCGTGTTGCTCGGCTTAATGCCGACCTGCGCGTTGCGCTTCTTGTCGAAGTAGCTGAGCTCGCCGCGCAGCGACTTCATGATGTTTTCCACGCCGCGCAGTTGGTGGGTGAAGTCGTTAACGGTGGAGTCTTCTAGGTCAAGCATGACGCCGGGCGCGCCGGAGTTGAGCATCTTGACGCAGAGCTCGGCGTCGTCGGCGGGGCCGGTCATCTGGTTGCGCTGGTCGGCCACCCAGGCGGGCAATTCGATCTTCCACTCGCCGATGGTTGCCTCCGAAGGCGGCAGGTGCTCGGGCAGGCGTCCGCGATGCGCGTCGGCGAGCGCGCGTTTGCGCGCGGCGAGCAGTTCGCGCTGGCGGCGCGTGAACTGGCGATGCAGGGGCTCAAGAAATTCCGGGAAGCCGCGAGGCAGCAGTTTTGCAACATCGACGCCCTGCGGCGGACGGTTCAGATGGAAGCCGGCGGAGCCGCGGCGCGTTGGAGCCACGAATTGGTTGGTCGAGCTGACCGCCATGCTTTCATCTCCCGCTGGCAGCGGCGCGAGGTTCGCGCACGGCCGTCCGGCGAGCAGTTAGAAGCTTGCTGCAGAGGGGCGGTTTGCCGGTAGCACATTGTGAGACACGCAAATGTCTGGAGTAACAGGGTTTGGTGACTTTGGTGATGAATCAAGGCCTTTCACCACAGGGGGCACAGAGGAACGCGGAGGAAAAACATCAAGGAAAGCAACTTCATTTGCCACGGATTTGCACGATTCTCACGGATCAAAAAGAACTGATCCGGTTTGTCCGTGGCGATCCGTGTGAATCCGTGGCAAGCGATGAGGGTCCTACTCCACGCGGATCAGGGGCTTGGTGGGCGGAAGGACTTCGCCGATGGCGGCGGCGGGGACGCCGGAGTCCTTGAGCGCCCGGGCGAGCGCGTCGGCGTCGGCGGCGGCGACCGAGATGAGCAGGCCGCCGGCGGTCTGGGGATCGAAGAGCATGGTGCGAAGGTCTTCGGGCACCTCGGGCGCGTATTCCACCACGCACTCGGCGAATTCCCGGTTGGCCCTAAGGCCGCCGGGGATGTGTCCGGCGCGAACGCACTCCAGTGCGCCGGGCAGGAGCGGGATGCGTGGCGCATCAAGGCGCAGGCTGACGCTGCTGGCGCGCGCCAGCTCGCGCGCGTGTCCGACGAGGCCGAAGCCGGTAATGTCGGTCATGGTGTGCACGGTGAACTCCGGTCGCGTCACGACCTCCGCCGCTGTCTTGTTCAGCGTGGTCATGGAGCGGACAGCGCCTTCCACCCATGCGGTCTCGGCTTCCTGTTTTTTGAGCGCGGTCGAGATCACGCCCGTCCCGAGCGACTTGGTGAGCAGCAGGCGGTCGCCGGCGCGCGCGCCGTTGTTGGCGAAGACGCGCGCCGGGTGGATGGAGCCCGTAACGGCGTAGCCGAACTTGATCTCGTCGTCGCGAATGCTGTGCCCGCCGATGACGGCGCATCCGGCTTCCATCATCTTCGCCAGGCCGCCGGCGAGGATGCGCTCCAGCACGTCAAGGTCGCCCTTCTCGGGGAAGCAGACCATGGCGAGCGCTGAGAGCGGGCGCCCGCCCATGGCGTAGACGTCGCTCAGCGAGTTGGTCGCGGCGACCTGGCCGAAGGTATACGGGTCGTCGACGATCGGCGTGAAGAAGTCGACGGTCTGGACGAGCGCCAGGTCGGCCGAAAGTTTGTACACCCCGGCGTCGTCGGCATGATCGAAGCCGACCAGGACGTTCGGGTCGTGCTGCCGGGCCAATTTCCCAAGCACCAAGTCCAGCGCCGCCGGACTCAGCTTGGACGCTCAACCGGCGGCTTTCGACGCTTCGGTGAGGCGGACGGGCTTAGGGGACGACATGAGGTGATTGTAACGGCATTGAATATCGGGTCATCGGTCCAGTGATCATCGGACCGGGATTCTCAATGGCCCGGTGCCCCGATTGCACAATGTTCATTTGGTCGTGACGCTCACGATCTTCAGCTCCGGCATGGATTGCGCCCAGTCGGCCGAGACGTGCTCGAACGTGAGGCGAAACTGGCGCGACTGGCCGGCCGGGAGGGGCGCCGCGCTCAGGTCAACCGCGTCGGAATAGCCGGGACGGGTTTCCAGGACCATCAGCGGCACGGTCTCGCGCTGCACCACTTCATTGAGCGAGTTGCGAAAGGTGACCTCGACCACGGCGTGCGCGAGCGTCTTGCCGCCGTTGTTGGTGACCTTGCCTTCGGTGTAGGTGACGGTGGCGCCAACGAAGTTCTGCGCCGTGGCCAGCTTCAAGTCCGAAAGCTGAATCGCTGCCGCCTCCGGCGGGACTTGCGTGGCGCCCGCTTGCTGCTGCGCGGCCGGCCGGCTGAACAGC
Organism: Terriglobales bacterium; assembly: GCA_035651995.1. NCBI lineage: Bacteria > Pseudomonadati > Acidobacteriota > Terriglobia > Terriglobales > Terriglobales bacterium. Next base: position 30,311 of record DASRER010000025.1, read on the forward strand.
CAGATCACCGCGACCATGACCAACACAGCTGCAATGCCGATGAAGATCAGAATCCGCCGACGGGCGTCGCCCTGGACAGACGGCGGGATCGGCGGTATCGGTCCCAGCGGCAGCGTGGACATGGGGGAATTCTAGCTGAGCAACGCAGGTCCAAGGTTTCGAAGTTTCGACGATGCGGCCGGCCGCCGGCTCGAAACCTTCTTCCCATGTCCTCAGAACAAACGATCCCCTGTGTACAGCAGCACGCCATCCTTCATCCGCGCGTCGGCGGTCAGCTTGTGCTCGCGCGGCGGCTTGGCGTCGTCAATGTGGAGCACTCGGTTGCCGCTCGCAACCACATAGTCGGAGATCAGCATGCGGTGGCAATGAAACCACACGCGCTCCGCGCACATCACGGCCGTGGGTCGTGAAGCGGCGATGCCGAGAAGTTCAGTTGCGGCGCGCTGGAATTCCGGCGTCAGCATGTAGTCGGCGTAGTTGCGGAATTGCGGGTTGCGCAGCGCGAGGTTGGGCGAGTCCTCGCGCAGCTTCTTGCGGCGCCCGCCCAAAGCCGCCATCCAGCGATATTCGATTCCGGCCTCGGGCAGGGAAGCTTCCAGCGATTCACGGTTGAAGTGCGGCAGGCGGCGCGACATCGGAAATGCCCGGACATCCACGAGGGTCTGAATGCCGTGCGCCCGCAGCGCTTCCATCAATTCGCCGAGCGAGCGCGTGGAGTGGCCGATGGTGTACAGGGTCAGCAATCAAACCTTAGTATTCAGCAATCACCACTCAGCATTCAGCCCTCGATCATCCCGGCCAACATGACAACACTTCGCGCGCAGGGGACTGAATGCTGAGTGCCGATGGCTGATTGCTTCATCGCCGTCGTCCCCGATACAAATCCGCGATTGCCCAGGTGAATCCGGCGACGTAGACAACGTTCGGCACGTTGCCGATCACCCGGTACTGCACGGCAGCGTCGATCACCAGGCGCGGCTTGGGCGTGTAGGTCACGGCCCACAGGTTCTGCACCAACGGCCCGGTCGGACCGGCCCGGGTGACGCCCGAGAATTCCATGGCGAGTGCCCACTTGCCCCTGATGGGATGCGCCAGCGTGAACGCCGGGAGCCATGCCTGGTCGAAGCCGCCGCGCGCGGCGCCGGCCCGGGGGCGGCCAAGCCAGAGCCGGGTGAGATTGGCGTCGAGGTGGAACTGCGCCGGCAGGTCTTTGCTCACCAGCACGCCGAGGCCGTGGTCGGATTCTCCCGAGCCGAGCAAGGCGCCGGCGGTGGGCAGCGTGGCGGTGTATTGCAGCGACACGGTTGGCTGCACCCTTGCCTGATGCAGCAGGCGCCAGCGCAAACCGAGATCGGTGTCGGTCACGCCGCCGGTGCGGAGCGCCGAGTCGTGCTGCCAGGGCGAGCCCGCCCAGCGCAGCTCCAGGTCGCGCAGCAGGCCGAACTTCAGCAGGCCCACCAGCGCCTGTTCGCGGTGCGTGGCGGCGATGCCGAACTCCAGTTCGAGCACGCCGCGCTGGGTGGTTTCGGCGATGTCGGTGACCGTCGGCCGGTTGGGCGTGGCGGTGAGTTCGTCAGGATTCGGCTCCGACTGTGCGAAGACGGTTGTTGCCGCGCACGCGGCGCAGAGCAACCCCGCGGCCAGCCTTTGCCGCCTGGATGTTCGGCGGGATGACGATGTCAATAGGACCAAGCGGATATGTTAACTATAGTAAACACGCTAAGCAATACCTCAGTTTATGTCGTTTCCGGGAGAGAACGCCCGCTACGAGCAGGCCGAAGTCAGCGCTCGGAGCACGGCGGTGTCTTCGTCGGGGAAGACGGTGCGCAGGTCCAGGAGAACGCGTCCTTCTTCGACGCGCGCGATGACGGGGGGCGTTGCCGCGCGCAGGCGGGCAGCGAGTTCGCCGGCGCTAAGGTTTGCGCAGGTCACGGCGAGCAGACGCGTGGGCAGCGTGGCCGCGGGCGCGGCGCCTCCGCCGGTGATGGATTCGCCCTCAATGACCTCGGCGCGCAACTCCTTCGATCCGGCGAGCTGCCGCGCCAGCGCGTTGGCGCGGACTCCGATTCCCGCGGCGCCGAGGCGCAGCATGCGCAGCGCCGGAATGGCGTCGTGGTCCTGGCGCAGGTAGGCGAGCAGCGTAATCTGCAGCGCGGCGTAGGTGAGCTTGTCCACGCGCAGCGCGCGGAACAGCGGGTTGGCGCGGATGCGCGCGATCGCGTCGGCGCGTCCGCTGATGATGCCCGCCTGCGGGCCGCCGAGCAGCTTGTCGCCGCTGTAGGTGACCACGTCCACGCCGGCGCGCAGGCTGTCGTCCACGCCCGGCTCGCCCTCGATGCCCACCGAGCGCAGGTCGAACAGCGCCCCCGAGCCCAGGTCCTCCATCACCGGAACCTTGTGCTTGCGGCCGAGCTTGACCAATTCCGGCAGAGAGGGCTGCTCGGTGAAGCCCACGATCTGAAAATTCGACCGGTGGACGCGCAGCAGCAGCCGCGTGCGTTCGCCGATGGCGCGTTCGTAGTCGGCCAGGCGCGTACGATTGGTGGCGCCGACTTCGCGCAGGACCGCGCCGGACTTCGCCATGATCTCCGGAATCCGGAACGATCCGCCAATCTCCACCAGCTCGCCGCGCGAGACGACGACCTCGCCGCCTTCGCCCAGCGTATTGAGCGCCAGCAGCACGGCCGCGGCGTTGTTGTTGACGACCACCGTGGCCACGTCTTTGCCCACGCCGGTTGCGGCGAACAGGCGCGAAAACAGCGACTGCGCGTGAACGTCGCGCTTGCCACGCTCGCCGGTCTCGAGGTCGAACTCGAGGTTGGTGAAGCGCGTCGCGGTGGCGGAAATGTGTTCGGCGGCAGCCGAGGCCAGCGGCGCGCGTCCCAGATTGGTGTGCAGCACGACGCCGGTGGCGTTGATCACGTTGCGCAGCGCGGGCGCAAGCGCGCGGCGCAGTTCGCGCTCCACTGCGCCGGCGAGGGCGTCGGTCGAGAGCGCCAGCTCCAGGCGCGCGGCGTCGAGCGTCTTCTGCGCGATCTGGCGCCGCAGCGAGGCGAGCACGGTACGGGCCGCCTCGGCCACTGCAGCATGGCCTTCGCGGTTAGCGAGCGCGGCAATGCGCTCCAGCCGCATGAGCTCATCCACCGCAGGCAGCTTGCGGAACAGGTCCGACTTGGCGGATGCTTTCACCCGCCGGAATTATAACGATCCGGCGATCCGGTCATCGGCGACCTGGACATCTACGTCGGCCACGCCGACGACAACCGCGAGCTGGACCATTGCGTCGGTCAGCGTTCAATCAGTGTGCCCTCGCTGCCAGACTGACCGACTGGCCGGCTGACCGACTCCAACCAGGCAACAGCACCGCAATTCACCCGTCATACACTGATGCCGGCGCGGTGTGCGCCGTGCATGCTGGACCGGATTACGCCGCTCGTCATCACTTACAACGAAGCGCCCAACCTGCGGCGCACGCTGGACAAGCTTGCCTGGGCGCGCGACATCCTGATCGTTGACAGCTTCAGCACCGACGAGACGCTTGCCATCGCGCGCTCGTTTCCGCAAGTCCGCGTGGTGCAGCGCGGGTTCGATACGTTTGCCACGCAGTGCAACTTCGGACTCGCACATGTCCGCAGCGAGTGGGTGCTTTCCTTCGACGCCGACTACGTGCTGACCGACGAGCTGCGCGCGGAAATTGCGGCGCTCGATCCCGATGGCTCGGTGGCCGGATACCGCGCGCGCTTCCGTTATTGCATTCAGGGACACACTCTGCGGGCAAGCCTCTATCCGCCGCGCATGGTGCTGTATCGTCGCGCGAAAGCGCGCTATCGCGACGAAGGGCACGGGCATCGCGTTGAGGTCGACGGCGACGTGCGCGAGCTGGGCGGCTACGTGCTGCACGACGACCGCAAGCCGCTGGAGCGCTGGCTCGCCGAACAGAATCGCTATGCGCTGCGCGAAGCCGAGCACCTGCTGGCCACGCCGGTGTGGCAATTGAATCGCGCCGACCGGATCCGCCGCAAAGTGGTGCTGGCGCCGGCGATGGTCTTCTTCTACACGCTGATCGGCCAGAGATTGATTTCCGACGGCCTGCCCGGCTGGATCTACGTGGCGCAGCGGACGACGGCGGAGCTGATCTTGTCGATGAGGTTGGCGGAGCGGAAGCTAGGAGTTGGGCGTTAGTGCCGCTGGCTTCGCCAGCTTAACGGTCCATTCCGCAAACAACCCACAGCTTACGCTGTGCTACAAAACTGCCGCTGGCTTCGCCAGCTGCGCGGACGGCGGCGCCCGCGCCACGCGGACCTATCCCACTTCGACGAGCCCATATCTCCGCTGCCAGTGCGACTTCAGATGCTGAATCGCCTGGGCGGCTTCCTCCTTGCTCACGTCTTTCGCGGCGCCTGACACTACATCGGCGGCTTCGCGCTTGGCGTGCTCCAGCAGCTCGCGGTCGCGCAGGATGTTGGCCACGCGGAAGTCGGGCATGCCGGCCTGGCGCGTGCCGAAGACTTCGCCCGGGCCGCGCTGTTCCAGGTCGAGTTCGGCGATCTCGAAGCCGTTGGTGGTGCGCACCATGGCGTCAAGCCGTCGCTCGGCTTCTTCGGTCACTTTGCCGCCGGTCATGAGCACGCAGAAGGACTTGGCGCTGCCGCGGCCGATGCGTCCACGCAACTGATGCAACTGTGACAAGCCGAAGCGCTCGGCGTGCTCGACGACCATGATGTTGGCGTTGGGCACGTCCACGCCGACTTCGATCACGGTGGTGGAGACGAGCACGTCGATTTCGCCGCGCTGGAAGCGGCGCATCACGATTTCTTTGTCGTCGGGCGGCAGACGGCCGTGCAGCAGCCCGACGCGCAGGCCGGGGAAGACCTGCTTGCGCAGTTTCTCGTACATCTGCTCGGCGGCCTTCAGGCTGGCGGCGGTCTTCTTCTTGTCTGCTTTCTCCGCCGTGAGCGCGAAGTCGAGCGCGGGCTGCTCGTCGTCGCGGCCCTCGATGACGGGATAGACGATGTAGGCCTGATGGCCGGCTGCGACCTGCTTGCGCACGAAGTCCCAGACTTCGCTGGAGCGCTCGTCGGAGATGCGGCGCGTCACGATGGGCGAGCGGCCGGGCGGAAGCTCGTCGAGCAGGCTCACGTCGAGGTCGCCGTAGAGGGTGAGCGCGAGCGTACGCGGGATGGGCGTGGCGGTCATGACGAGCACGTCGGGCTCGGGATCGGCGGCGGCGGCGGCGGGCGGGCCGGCGGGCTTCTTCATCAGCTTGAAGCGCTGCATCACGCCGAAGCGATGCTGCTCGTCGACGATGACCAGGCCGAGCCGAGCGAATTCCACCTTCTCTTCGATCAGCGCGTGGGTGCCGATGACGAGTTGCGCGTCGCCGCGGGCGATGTGACGGCGCGTGCTCCGCTTGGCCTCCAGGTCGAGCGAGCCGGTGAGCAGCACGATGCGGTATCCGGCGTTCTCCAGAATGCGGCGGGCGGAGAGGTAATGCTGCGTGGCCAGAATTTCGGTGGGCGCCATGAGCGCCACCTGGTATCCGTTTTCGATGGCGATGATGGCGGCCTCGAGCGCGACGATGGTCTTGCCCGAGCCGACATCGCCCTGGAGCAGGCGGCGCATGGGCGTGGGCTGCGCCATGTCGTCCGCAATTTCTTTCAGTACGCGCTTCTGGGCGGCCGTCGGATGGAACGGCAGGATGCGCTTGATGGCGGCGCGGACCTTGTCGTCGAGCGCGAAGCCGATGCCCGGCTGCGCGCGCAGGCGGCGGCGCTTCAGCTCCAGGCCAAGCTCGAGGAAGAACAATTCCTCGAAAATCAGGCGGCGATGCGCGGGGGTGCGCGCGTCGCGCAGGTCGAGCAGGCTCTCGCCAGGCCCGGGCCAGTGCGCTTCCTGGAACGCCTGGCGGCGCGGGGGCAGCGCGAGGCGGCGTCGAATCGCGGCGGGGACGGCGTCGGGAATGTCGGCGGCCAGGTCCTGGAGCGCGCCGTGGATGATGCGCCGGAACCAGCGCGAGGTGAGCTTGCCCTGCCACGCTGATTCGTAAATGGGAACGATGCGGCCGATCTCCAGCGAGACCCAATTCGACGAATCGGCGGCATCGTCGCGCGCCCCACGTCTGCCGACACGGGGCAGACGCGGGGCGCCCTGGGCATCATCGTTATCGTGCGAGGCGCCTGCGCCGTCGGGTTCGCCGAGGATTTCAAATTGCGGCTGGACAATCTGGAGGCCGCGTCCTTTGAATCCTTCTTCGACCTTGCCGTAGAGGGCCACGATCTGGCCGGGCCTGAACTTGTCTTTGAGATACGTGGCGTTGAACCAGGTGCACTTCAGCGTGGGCCGGGCGCGCATGAGCCCGGCGCGGAGCGCGGGGGCATCCTGGTCATGGCCAGGCGGCGCTGTGGCAGCGGTTTGCAATAACAAATTCTCGATCTGGCCCGCCGTCATCTCGAAAATCGGCATGCGCCTGGTGCGGAACAGGCCGGAAGACCGCACTTCGGCGATGACGGTGGCCATCTCGCCGGGACGAAGTTCGGCGATGGAGCGGGGATTGAGGCGGTCTTCGTAGCGGAACGGCAGGTAGTAGAGCAGGTCTTCGACGCTGTGGATGCCCTTGGTGGCGAGCGCGCCGGCCAGGCGCGGGCCAATGCCCTTCACGTACTTCACCGCGGTGTGCAATTCCAGCATCCAAAGCGATGGTAACTCAGCGCATGCGACGCAACCTGCTCAAGTCCCTGGCGGCGGTGCTGGCGGGCAACGCGATTTATTTCCTGCTGCTGGCGCCGTATGCGCCACCGGCGGCGCGCCACCAGCCGCTTCGTCCTGACCTGGGATTGCTGCTGGACTTCGGCCTATGCGTGATCGTCTATGCGGCGCTGCAGTGGGCTGATCGGCGGTGGAGCCGGTGATGCGGCCCACTGGCTAGTACCCCCTGCCCCCCCGGGGCGCCTTCTATTGTTTGCAACGAGTTGCGCGGCTCTTTTCCGGCAAAATATTGAGCGGAGATGGTTTAAGACCGAGGTCTTAAACCCAAGCGGCCCAGTCAGTTGTCAAATAACAAGCCCGGCTGCCGCGAGGCTGGCCCGCGGGCGGGGCATCTACTTCCAGAGTAGCAAACTCGGCGGGGGAAATGGGAAGGTGCGCGCGATTTTTATCGGCTGTGTTTCGTTCAGGTTAAGGGAAGTTTCACGGCCGACGGGGCTTGACATCAGATGTAGGGCGCCGCTCAGGTCCTCGCCAATCTCTGGGACAAACCGGCGGCCGGCCACTGGTTGAGCAGCACCGGGCCGGACTCGTCGAACGCATGCGCTCGATAACGGCTCCAGCGCCACAGCCCGGGCGTGGTGACCAGGCCGCGTTTCACTGGATTGCGGTGCATGTACTTGAGCTTTTCGATGCGCTTCTTTGCCGTGAATACATTGAAGTCGTAGAAGCGGGTTTGCCAGAACGTGGCCGGGCCCTCGGCTGCTTCCCAGAGCAACGGCTGGCTGGAGCTTCTTCTCTTGCGCCGCCGCGCACGGCGCGCCACCCGCTGCTTCAGCACTTGGAGCACGGTCGAAGGGTTTCCGACCTCAGGCTCGGAGATCAGCAGGTGAAAGTGTTCGGGCATGACTACATATCCGACTACCACGAAGCGATACTTCTTCCGGACTTCTTCCAGGATGCGGAGAAACAAGTCGCGGCGTTTTGCTGAGCCAAGATAGGTTTGCCGGCGATAGCAGCTCGAGGTGATAAAGTGCAGGTGCTGTGCGCCATAGTATCGTTTTAGCCCGGCAGGCACGCATGGATTGTAGGGCCGCCCACCCTTTGCGGAGCAAACTGCGCTCCGCCAAGGATGGGGCACCCAAAATCGAGTTGGATGATGGGGAAGGGTGGGCCACACGCCTGGCTGGAGTGGCCAAAGCGGCCCTTGACTCTGGAGCTTACTCCATAGTTTACGCTGTGCTCGTCGGGCGTGTGACATGGCACAGGGCATTCAGATCGGCAAAGTCGCGGAGCAGACCGGCCTCAGCATTGACACGATTCGCTTTTATCAGAAGATCGGCCTGGTCAAGCAGCCGGCCCGCAGCGAGGGCGGATTCCGGCTGTTCAGCGAGAGTGAAATAAGGGACCTGGTCTTCATTCAGAAGGCCCAAGAGCTCGGGTTTTCCCTGACCGAAATCAAGCAATTGTCTGTCCTGAATCAGCAGCATGACCACGCCTGCTCTCAGGTGCGCGACCTGCTTACCAGCAAACTCAGAGAAATTCACGAGAAAGCGGACCAGCTCTTGCGGCTTGAGGGAGAGCTGAAAAGGGCGCTCCGAAAATGCAACCGCGACCTGCGCTCCAATAAGGGATCGCGGCACGAGGAGTGCTGTCCGCTGCTGAAGAACCTGGAACGAAAGAGCGCCAAACGACGGCAGCGTCGCCATGATCCCTAACGGGCATTCTGAAAGCTGTAAAAAATCTTGTATCTGGAGCCAAGTCCAGAGTGCATCTGATTCGAAAAAGCGACGATTCTGAGATGAAGGTTGAGGTCCTCTACTTCGAAGGCTGCCCGAATCACGCACCCACAGTGGAGAGGGTGCGTGAGGCGTTGCGGTCTGAAAACGAGACAGCCGATGTCCGAGAAATCGAGGTTCGGACGCAGGCGGAAGCCGAATCCCTGGGCTTCCTCGGTTCGCCGAGCGTTCGCATCAATGGATTGGACATCGAACCGGAAGCTCGCAGCCTCAGGAGTTACGGGTTGAGCTGCCGTACTTATCTGGACGGACCGACAAGGAGCGGTATGCCCTCCCAAGACATTATTCGTCGCGCGCTCAAGGAGCAGAGAGCATCAGGCGGTTCTTGTTGCCAAACCGATTCAACAACGTGCCGCACGCCAGCCTCGCCTGTGGGCGGTGCTCGGGGAACGCGCACCGCGCTATTCGCAGGAGGGATCGCCGCGACTTTGGCGTCGGTCTGTTGTCTTGGCCCTCTGCTTCTGGTCACAGTCGGCGTCAGCGGCGCTTGGATCGGAAACCTGACGCGGCTTGAGCCGTACCGCCCAATTTTCATTGTTGTCGCGGTAGCGGCCCTGTTTTTTGCGTGGCGGAGCATTTATCGGCCGGCGCAGGCGTGCGAGCCCGGCGAAGTTTGTGCTGTGCCGCAGACGCGTCGTCTTTACAAAATCCTGTTTTGGGCCAGCGTGGCGCTCACTTTGGTCGCGCTGTTGTATCCGTACTTTGCCAAATACTTTTACTGAAGGAGAGCTTTCTATGAACAGAATGATTCGACGCTTTACCTCAATCCTATCCATCGCGGCCATGTCCACATCGGTTTGGGCGGCCACGAAGACTGTCACTCTGAACGTGCCCGGCATGACCTGCCCAACCTGCCCCATCACCATCAAGAAAGCGCTCAACAAAGTGCAAGGCGTTTCCAAGGTCGAGGTCAATTACGAGAAGAAACAGGCGGTGGTCACCTTCGATGATGCCAAAACTGACACTAAGACCCTGGTGAAAGCGACGACCGACGCCGGATATCCGTCAACGCCAGAAGCGACCGCCAAGAATTGAACCGCTCCCATTGTCGCATCGGAAGCTCCCGGTTGGCGGTGGCGCAGCACGCGGCTGACGGTGGCACGCGAGACCTGGTGCGCCTTGGCGATCTCGCGCAGGCTTTGACCGCGAATGGCGGTCGCGGCGGATGGCCTGGCGGTCGAGCTCGAGCGGGCGCCGGCCGATGTGCCGGCCCTCCAGGCGGGAGGCATCCGCTGCTAATTCCCCCAAGGCTCGCCACTGGTTCGTAACCGGGCCATGGAAACGGGCGTGGCCTGCGCGGGGCGCGCACAGTAGAATCTGCGCATCGCATGCAGCGGGTGGCCCTACTCTACGACGCCAGCCAGGCGGTGCTGGGGACGTTCGACCTGGATCAGGTGCTGAATCAGATCCTGGCCATCGTCCGCGACTACTTCCGTCTGGAAAAAGGGACGGTGTTCCTGGTGGACGAGCGCACCGGGCACCTGAGTCCGCGGCGCTGGATCGGGCGGCAGGGCAATTCGGCGCGCAGCATCGAAATCGGCAAAGGCCTGGTGGGCCACGCGGCGCAGCTCAAGCGCCCTATCTATGCGCCCGACGTGGAGAAAGACCCGCGCTACGTGCCCAACCTGCCGGGCACCCGGTCCGAGCTGGCGATCCCGCTGCTCCTGAAAGACAAGGTCGTGGGCGTGCTCGACTTCCAGAGCGACAGGGAAGATTACTTCGACAACGAAACTGTGGACCTGCTCACGCTGTTTGCGACGCAGGCCTCGATCGGATTGCAGAACGCCACGCTCTACCAGCTGGAGCAGAGGCGGGCGGCGCAACTGGAGGCGATCAACGCCATCGCGCGCGAGGCCGCCGCCGTGCTCGACATGAGCGAGATGCTGGAGAAGCTGTGCGCGGTGGTGCTGCAGCACTTCCGCAGCGTCCAGCACATCTCGGTGCTGCTCTGGGAGAACGATCACCTGTTCCTGCGGCGGTCGCGGGGCAAGCTGGATTGCACGCTTCCCGAGGGGCAGCACCTGCCGGCGGGGGCGGGACTGGCGTCGCAGGCGCTGATCAGGCGCGAGCCGGTAGTGGCCAACAACGTGGCCGACGCGCCGGGTTATGTGCCCGGCGTGGCGAACGCCGTTTCCGAGCTGTGCCTGCCGCTGGTGAGCTTTGGCGATCCGCTCGGCGTGCTGGTGATGGACAACACAAAAGCCAACGCCTTCAGTGAAGACGACGTGCGGGCGCTGAGTCCGGTGGCCGACATCTGCGCCACCGCGCTGCAGAACGCGCGCCACTACGAAAACGCGCGCCAGCTGGCCAACATAGACGGCCTCACCGGAATCTTCAACCGCCGCTACTTCGAGCAGCGCATTGTGGAAGAGCTGGAGCGCAGCGCCCGCTACAACACGCCGTTCTCGGTGGTCATGATCGACATTGACAATTTCAAGAAGCTGAATGACGAGTTCGGGCACCTGCTGGGCGACGAAGTGTTGCGCCAGGCAGCGCAGATTTTGCGCCAGCAATTGCGCAAGATTGACCGCGTATGCCGCTACGGCGGCGAAGAGTTCGCCATCATCATGCCGGAAACGAACGGACCGGCAGCCGTGCAGGGCGCCGAGAAGCTGCGCCGCACCGTGGAAGGATGGCGCTTCCCGGGCGTGCCGCGCCCGGTCACCGTGAGCGGCGGGGTGGCCGAGTTCCCGGCGCACGGCGCCACACGCGACGAGCTGGTGCGCGCGGCCGATAGCGCCCTCTACCTGGCCAAGAGCGCCGGGCGCAACCGCATTGTGGGTTACGCGCTCAATGCCGCTCCGGCGTGAAGTTCCTGCTGCGCGCGACAAACCGCATCCGATCCTGACGCTCCTACTTGCCAATCACGCCGCTTAACGACAGAATGACCCTTCCCGTCACGCAGAAAAGGCCAGTTCGATGAGCCCAGAAGGAACCGGAACGGCAATGGTGGCCGCCAGGAAGGCGGTAGCGCGCGTGGCCCTGGTAGGCCTGGGCGCCAACGCCACCGGCATGATGCGCGACGCCTTCCGCCAGTTCGGGATTGAGGCTTCCGAGCTGAAGCACGCCGAGCTGCAGCGGCTGGCGCGCGAAAAGCTGGAGGGCTGCGTGGTGCAGCTGGACGCGCAGGCGGAGGAGGTGCTGAAGGCGGCGCGCAATTCCAAGTCGAACCGCCGGGTGGTGCTCTACGGCGTGAGCGACGACCCGCAGCAGGCGCTGAAGTACTCCAAGTACGGCCTGAATGTCGTTCTGCGGCATCCGCTGGAACGGCAGGAAGTGATCAAAGCGGTGCGCTCCACGCAGTTGCTGCTCATCCATGAGCTGCGCTGTTATGTCCGCATCCCGCTGGTCACCGAAGTGAAGCTGGAGGGAGACCGCCGCATCAGCGCCACCAGCCAGGAAGTGTCCGGCGGCGGCATGTCGCTGAAGACCGAGACGCTGCCAAAGCTGGGTGAAACCTTCGACGTGAGCTTCGAGCTGCCCGGCAAGCGCGCGCTGAAGGTGACAGCCACCGTGTGCTGGACGCGCGAGCCGGCGAGCCTGTTCGGCATCCGCTTCGACGCCGCCGACACCGGCCGCCAGGGCGTGAAGGCCTGGATCGACGAGTACCTGGAAATCACGTAAGACAGGTTTCGAGGTTTCAAAGTTTCGATGTCGGGCCTATAAGCGCAGGTTCGCCATCTTCGAACATCAAAACCTTGAAACATGGAAATCTTGAAACCGATCCTGGCTGAATTGTCGGCATGACGACTCCCGTCCTCGAGCTGCGCAGCGTGCGCAAGGCGTACGACAGCTTTGTTGCGGTAGACAGCCTGTCGTTTTCCATCGCGCGCGGAACGATCTTCGGGCTGCTGGGGCCGAACGGCGCGGGCAAGACCAGCACCATTCGGATGATGATCGGCATCACCGCGCCCGATTCGGGCGAAGTGCGCGTCTTTGGCGAGACGTTCCGGCGGAAGCACCTGGACCGGATCGGCTACCTGCCGGAAGAGCGCGGGCTTTACAAGAAGATGAAAGTCATCGACCAGCTGATCTTCCTGGGACGCCTGCACGGAGTGCCCGCCGCGAGCGCGCGAAGCAAGGCACAGGAGTGGTGCCGCAAGCTGGAAATTGCCGACTGGACGCAGAAAAAAGTGGAAGAGCTGAGCAAGGGCATGCAGCAGAAGATCCAGTTCATCGCCGCCCTGCTGCACGATCCCGAGTTCATCATCATGGACGAGCCCTTCTTCGGGCTCGATCCGGTGAACTCCACGCTGCTGAAGAACGTTTTGCTGGAGCTGAAGCAGGGCGGCAAGACCATCCTGTTCTCCACCCACCGCATGGACCAGGTGGAGAAGCTGTGCGACGCCATCTGCCTGGTGAACCGGGGCAAGCCGGTGCTGCAGGGCGAGCTGCGCGACATCAAATCGCGATACGGGCGCAACAACGTGCAAATCCAGTACGAAGGCGACGGCAGCTTCCTGAAAGACGGCAACGGGCTGGTGGAGGGCTACAACGACTACGGCAACTACGCCGAGATACGGCTGAAGGCGGGCAGCGACGCGCAGCAACTGCTCGTCTGGGCGGCGGCGCGGGCGCGCATCAGCCGCTTCGAACTGATGGAGCCGTCGCTGGAAGAAATCTTCATTGAAACGGTGGGCAAGAACGATGGCTGAGTCGCTGCGCAACGTGCTGCTGATCGCGGGCCGCGAGTACCTGGAGCGGGTGCGGACCAAGGCGTTCATCTTCTCCACCATCCTGCTGCCCGCGATCATGGGCGGCGCCATCCTGCTGCCCACCAGGCTGGCCATGCGGGCAACGCGTCCGCAGAACATCGTGGTCGTCGCCTCCGATCCCGACACCGCCGCCGCCCTGAAGCAGGGCCTGGAAGACCGGCAGCGCGGCCTGGCGGTGGACTTCAACGTCACCGTGGACCTGAACGCTACCGACGCCGAACACCAGCAGTTGCTCGGGCGCATCCAGCGCAAGGAACTCGACGGCGTGCTCTGGGCGACCAGCGACGCGCTGGCCAAACGCGAGCTGCGCTACGAGACGCGCGAGACCAGCGACTTTGCGCAGCGCGGCAGCCTGACCGGCGCCATCACCAGCGCGATGATGCGGCGCACCCTGCAAACCAGGGGCTTGACCGGGAACGAGACCGACGAGCTGTTCAAGCCGTATCGCGTGGACGTGGTGGACGCGGTGAAGGGCAGCCAGGCGGCCGGCGCGGGCGCGTTCATCGGCGCCATCATCCTGATGATGATGCTGTACCTCACCACGCTGATCTACGGCGTACAGGTGCAGCAGTCGGTGATCGAAGAGAAAACTTCGCGCGTGATGGAGGTGCTGCTCTCCTCGACGACGTCCACGCAACTGCTCGGCGGGAAAATTCTCGGCGTCGGCTCGGTGGGGCTCACGCAGCTGCTCATCTGGGTGCTGCTGGGCGTGGTGACCTCGTCGCCCGCGGTCGCGGCAGTGGGCGGCGCGATGAAAGGCCTTTCGTTCTCGGCGACCGCGGTCGTTTTCTTCCCGGTGTTCTTCCTGCTCGGCTATTTCCTGTACAGCACCATCTTCGCGGCGCTGGGCTCGATGGTGAATTCGCAGCAGGAAGTGCAGTCGCTGCAAACGTTCGTGATGCTGCCGCTGATCTCCTCGACCATCGTGATGATGCCGGTCATCCGCGCGCCCAACTCGCCGATGGCGGTGGCCTTCTCCATGTTTCCGTTCACCGCGCCGCTGATCATGTACCTGCGGATCGTCATCCAGCAGCCGCCCATGATCCAGATCGTGATCTCCGTGGCGCTGCTGGCGCTCACCATCTACGGCATGCTCTGGCTGGCGGCACGGATTTATCGCGTCGGCATCCTGATGTACGGCAAGAAGCCGACCCTGCCGGAAATCGTGAAATGGGTGAAGTATGCGTAGAGCGGTCGTCGGCTCTCGGTCGTCGGTCGCCGGCGAAATCGCGTCATGCGTAGAATGATGGCGTGAGCGTGCCTGCCACCGCGCCGGAAGTCGCCGAAGCCGTATCGCCGGAAGAGCGGCGCTTCACGCTGCGCGAGCGGCTGCTGCTTTGGCTCATTGTGAATGCGGCGTACGCCGTGATCCGGCTGCTGGGCGCGACGTGGCGCACCGAGGGCTCGGGCGAGGAGCCGGGATGGGAGCATTTTCCCGTCAACGGCATCTTCGTCTTCTGGCACCACTGCGTGATTCCCGCCGCGCACTACTTTCGCAACCAGAACATCGCCATCATGACCAGCCGCAGCTTTGACGGCGAGGCCATCGCGCGCCTCGTGGAGAAGCTGGGCTACCAGGCGGTGCGCGGATCGAGTTCGCGCGGCGGCGCGAGGGCGCTGCTGGAGATGCACAAGCTCGCCCAAGACGGCCGCTGCGTGGTCTTCACCGCCGACGGTCCGCGCGGCCCGCGCTTTGTCGCCAAGCCAGGGCCGGTGCTGCTGGCGCGCAACTCGGGGCTGCCCGTGCGTCCGTTTGCTTTTGCCGCGCGGCGCGCGTGGACGCTGAAGAGCTGGGACAGGATGGTGATTCCGCGTCCGTTCAGCCGGATCGTGCTTCGCTTCGGAGGGCCAATCAGCGTGAGCGAGAATGCGACGGAAGACGAAATGACGCGGCGCGTGAAGGAAATGCAGGATGGGCTGGAGCGCGTGCGGGAGTTCGCGGAGAAGGCGGCCATGCAAAATGCAAAATGAAAAAATGCAAGATCAAGAACGAAGATCAACGACTGCGCGAGCCGCGCCAATTCGTCAGTCACACTGAATTTTGCATTTTGCATTGGTTCCGCCGTGTCTCGGCGGTTCAGCCTGGCGGTGACGTAACGTTGATTGTGTAAAAAGCGAGAGGGTGTAAGTTGGCTTTGCCTAGCAAGCGAAGCCGTTCCTGGAAAGGAGACCTACACCCGATGGCGAAGATAATCCGGATTGAGGAGCATTTCCAACATTTTCTGAA